>JAHIRM010000031.1 GCA_018818595.1 Bacillota bacterium | reverse complement strand
CCAGTTTTGAAAGATAAAAGTCTGGTGACGATGGCGAAGTGGACACACCTGTTCCCTTACCGAACACAGAAGTTAAGCACTTCAGCGCCGAATGTAGTACATTAGTGCGAGAATAGGACGTTGCCAGGCTTCTTTCTTTTAAAAAATTCTGATTAAATTCAGGATTTTTTTATGTCCATTTCACAAAATGAAAATAAACACAATTTTAAGCATAAATGATGTATTTATTCATCTTAAAAGACTAAAGAAAATCAAATGAAGATCTAAAAACTTTTTTCTTGACACACCTAGATGTGTAGTGTATAATTAAAATGCTATAAAATTCTATTATTCGAGGTTGCTCTTGCAGCCTTATAAAAATGAGACAAATGCACCTCCTGGGTGTGTGGGTATGAAAGGAGGAAAAATAATGCCTACTATTAACCAATTAATTAAAAAGGGTCGTCACGATAAAGTGAAGAAATCCAAAGCACCGCAACTTAACATTGGTTTTAACAGTTTGCAAAAGAAATATACTGATATTTCTAGTCCACAAAAACGTGGAGTTTGTGTTCGGGTTGCTACAATGACACCGAAAAAACCTAACTCAGCGTTAAGAAAATATGCTCGTGTACGTTTATCAAACGGCGGAGAAGTCAATGCATATATTCCTGGTATCGGACACAAACTTCAAGAACATAGCGTTGTTTTAATTCGTGGTGGTCGTGTAAAAGATTTACCTGGTGTTCGTTACCACATTATCAGAGGTACTCTTGACACGACATCAGTAGCAAACAGAATGCAAAGTCGTTCCAAATACGGAGCAAAAAGGCCAGCACCTGTCAAAAAGAAATAGTCATAAAATAAGTATAATTCTAGAAAATAAACCATTTCGAAAGGAGGAATTACCTTATGCCTCGTAAAGGGAAAGTTGTAAAAAGAGACGTATTACCAGATCCAATTTACAACTCAAAATTAGTAACAAAACTCATCAATAGCGTAATGATGAAGGGAAAGAAAAACCTTGCGCAAAACATTTTATATAACGCATTTGAACGCGTAAGAGAAGTAACGGGTAGAGAACCTATTGAAGTATTTAACGATGCTCTTAATAATATTATGCCTGTGTTAGAAGTGAGAAGCCGCCGTATTGGTGGACAAAATTATCAAGTTCCAGGAGAAGTAAGAAGTGATCGTCGTGTAACACTAGGTCTTAGATGGCTTGTTCAATACTCACGTTCACGTAATGAAAAAACCATGGAAGAAAGATTAGCAAAAGAAATATTAGATGCAGCCAATAACGTTGGTGCGTCCGTTAAGAAAAAAGAAGATATGCATAGAATGGCAGAAGCAAATAAAGCTTTTGCACATTATAGATTTTAGTTAGGAAGGAATAAAAGTTATGGCACGGGAATATAGTTTAGATAAAACACGTAATATCGGGATCATGGCACATATTGATGCCGGAAAAACCACGACAACTGAACGTGTATTGTATCATACGGGTAAAATCCATAAAATGGGTGAAACTCATGATGGTGCATCACAAATGGACTGGATGGAACAAGAGCAAGAACGTGGAATTACCATTACTGCCGCAGCAACTACCGCTTTCTGGAAAAATCATAGAGTAAATATTATCGATACCCCAGGCCACGTTGACTTTACTGTTGAAGTTTCAAGATCCTTACGTGTATTAGATGGTGCTGTAACGGTATTAGATGCTCAGGCGGGAGTTGAACCACAAACAGAAACAGTGTGGCGACAAGCAAATGAATATCATGTTCCAAGAATTGTTTTTGCGAATAAAATGGATAAAACTGGAGCGGATTTTGCTAATTCAATCAAAACCATCCATAACCGCTTAGGAGCAAAATCTGAAGCCATTCAATGGCCAATTGGTGCAGAAGATTTATTTACTGGAATTATCGATTTAATTACTTTAAAAGCTTATCATTTTGACGGTGGTCAAGATGAAAATTACATAGAAATTGAGATTCCAAAAGATTTAGTTAAAACAGTTAAAGAGAGAAGAACTACATTAATTGAAGCCGTTGCTGATTTTGATGAAGAATTAATGTTGCTTTATTTGGATGGCAAAGATATTTCTGCAAAAGCCCTTACCAAAGCAGTACGTAAAGCGACACTTACAGTTGAATTCTTTCCCGTAATATGTGGATCTGCATTTAAAAACAAAGGCATTAAATTAATGCTTGATGCAGTGATAGCATTTTTACCTTCTCCAAATGAAGTTCCAGAAGTAATAGGATTTAATAAATATGGAGAAGAAGTTATCGTATCACATGATGACAACAAAGAATTCGTTGCACTTGCTTTTAAAGTAATGACCGATCCCTTCGTGGGAAGAGTTACATTCTTTAGAGTATATTCAGGTGTTGCTGAAAAAGGTTCTTATATTATGAATGCTTCAAAGGGTAAAAAAGAACGTTTAGGTCGAATCCTACAAATGCATGCAAATCACAGAACTGAAATTGATAAAGTATATTCTGGAGACATTGCGGCAGCTGTTGGATTTAAAGATACCATTACAGGAGATACTTTATGTTCTGATAAAACACACGTTATCTTAGAAACAATGAAATTTCCTGAACCAGTTATCTCAGTTGCTATTGAACCTAAAACAAAAAATGATCAAGATAAAATGGGTGTTGCATTACAAAAACTTGCTGAAGAAGATCCCACTTTTAGAACATACACTGATTCTGAAACAGGACAAACGATTATTTCTGGTATGGGTGAGTTACATCTTGAAATCATTGTCGACCGAATGAAACGCGAATTCAAAGTGGAAGCTACTGTTGGTAATCCACAAGTATCTTACCGTGAAACCATTAAAGTGGAAGCACAATGTGAAGGTAGATTTATTCGCCAATCTGGTGGACGCGGACAATATGGACATGTATGGATTAAATTTGAACCAAATCCAGGCAAAGGCTATGAATTTATTGACAAAGTCGTTGGTGGAGTTGTTCCAAGAGAATATATTTCCTCAATCGATAAAGGATTACAAGAAGCACTTCCTGGCGGAATTATCGCTGGGTACCCATTATTAGATATTAAAGCTACTCTATATGACGGATCTTATCATGAAGTGGATTCATCGGAGATGGCATTTAAAATCGCAGCTTCAATGGCATTAAAACAAGCAAAAGAAAAATGCAAGCCAACTTTACTTGAACCTATAATGGTTGTTGACGTTGTTACTCCAGATGATTACGTAGGAAATGTTATTGGCGATTTAACAAGTCGTCGAGGACAAATAGAAGGTCAAGAATCAATTGGAAATGCTCAAAAAATATCTGCAAAAGTACCTCTTTCACAAATGTTTGGATATGTAACTTCCCTTCGTTCTAATACGCAAGGTAGAGCAACTTCAACTATGCAATTTTCGCATTATGAAGAATGTCCAAAATCAATTGCAGAAGAAATTATCAAAAAACGCAATAATTAGTCTTAATTTAGTGTGATATATCACGCTTGAGAATATAACTATTGCATTATTGAATGACTTGTTATAAAATAATATCGATAAACAAGAGCTTATTAGCGAAAAATATGATAAAAGGAGAATATAAAAAATGGCAAAAGCTAAATTTGAACGTACTAAACCACATGTTAACATCGGTACGATTGGTCACGTTGACCACGGCAAAACAACGTTAACTGCAGCAATCACTACCGTATTAGCAAAAAAAGGATTATCAAAAGTTGCATCTTATGCATCAATTGACTCTGCACCTGAAGAAAAAGCGAGAGGAATCACAATTAACACAGCTCATATCGAGTATGAAACTGAGAATCGTCACTACGCACATGTAGACTGCCCAGGACATGCCGACTACGTTAAAAATATGATTACTGGTGCTGCACAAATGGACGGAGCAATTCTAGTTGTATCCGCTGCTGATGGCGCAATGCCACAAACTCGTGAACACATCTTACTAGCTGGACAAGTAGGGGTTCCAAAAATGGTTGTTTTCTTAAACAAAGCAGACATGGTGGATGACCCAGAATTAATTGAATTAGTTGAAATGGAAATTCGTGAATTACTTGACGAATATAATTTCCCTGGAGACGAAACACCAATCATCGTTGGATCTGCTTTAAAAGCACTTGAAGGCGACGAAGCATATCAAGATAAAATTATTGAATTAATGGCAGCAGTGGATGCTTATATTCCGCTTCCTGAAAGACCTACTGACAAACCTTTCATGATGCCTGTCGAAGACGTTTTCACTATTACTGGACGTGGAACAGTTGTTACTGGTAGAGTTGATCGTGGAACAATTAAAGTTGGAGAAACAATTGAAATTATTGGTATTAGACCAACAAAATCAGCTGTAGTTACTGGCGTTGAAATGTTCCGTAAATTACTTGATTTTGCACAAGCTGGAGACAATGTAGGATTATTACTTCGTGGAGTTTCACGTGAAGAAGTGCAACGTGGACAAGTTATTGCAAAACCAAAATCAGTTACACCACATACTAAATTTACTGCTCAAGTGTACGTATTAAGCAAAGAAGAAGGCGGACGTCATACTCCATTCTTCTCAAACTATCGTCCACAATTTTACTTCCGTACAACAGACGTTACTGGAGTTATCCAATTAGACGCTGGTGTCGAAATGGTTATGCCTGGAGATAACACAACGATGACTGTTGAGTTAATCCATCCAATCGCATTAGAACAAGGAACAAAGTTCTCAATTCGTGAAGGCGGTCATACCGTTGGAGCTGGATCTGTAGTAGCAATTATTGAATAATTAAAAATATGGGATATGCTTATATCCCTTTTTTTATAAATAAAAACGCACTTTTTCGTGCGTTTTTGTGTTTATAAGTCTTCGATTTCCATCTTATCAATTTCGTTAACTTCTTTTTTTTTCGATCTCAAAAGGAAAAATAGTAATACAGAAATTCCAACTAAAACCATAAATAATAAGAAAATCAATATAAAAATACCAATTATGCCGCTAACATTTAAAAACATTATTCTAATTCCTTTCTTTGATCTTTATATTTTAAAATAATTGTCTTTGCAATATCGATAGATATTTTACCATCAATTGCAAGCTTTTTAATAGATGAAATAAATGAATCATTGTCCGATTGCTGAGAGATGTTTATTTTTTGAATTAATCGATCTAGTCTTAATCTAACGGTAGGGTAAGTAACCCCATACAGTAAAGCAACTTCTTTCAGTGAGCCAGAAGAAAGAAGAAATTTTTTTATAAATGTCAAATCTTCACTCTCTAATTCAGTTATCCATTCAGGTAATCCTTCCAAAATCATATGGTTGTCCTTTCATAATATTAAATATTAACTTATATATTACTTTAACAATATTATAATATACTTTAATAATATTAAAGTCAAGCATAAGTATAAAAATTTCATTTATGTTTTTTTAACCTTTTAAATACACGTGAGTTATATTTAGGCAAAAAAATTGTAAAGATTATTTATGAATTTGATGAAAGACTTGTGTATTCTTTTAAAACTCATGAAGACATGTTATAATATTAAAAGAAATATATTTAATTTTTTTGTTGATGAAGAAAGAAAGTTTGCTATTTGTCTTCATAATTTGAATTTCCATATAAATATTTGAAAAATTATTTTCCTATACAAAAAGCAGAAGAAAATTGCAATAAAATCAGAAATAAAATTGAAAGGATTGTAAAAGAATAATATGAAAAAATCAGTTCAAACAATGCGTTTTTTAGGTCTTGATATGATTAACAAGGCTAACAGCGGACACCCCGGAATTGTTTTGGGGGCTGCACCGGTATTATATTCTCTGGTTCAATATCACTTGATAGCAAATCCCAAAAGCCCCCAATGGTTTAATCGAGATCGGTTTTTTCTAGCCGCTGGGCATGGATCAGCACTTTTGTATGCAACATTACATTTAGCTGGGTACAATATTTCTTTAGATGATTTAAAAAACTTTAGACAATTTGGATCAATTACTCCTGGACATCCTGAGTACAGACATACAGAAGGAATTGATGCAACAACAGGTCCTTTGGGACAAGGAGTAGCAATGGCTGTAGGAAGTGCTATTGCTGAAAACTACTTAAGGAATACGTTTAACAAAGGAGATTTACCAGTTGTTGATCACTTCACTTATACATTATGTGGTGATGGTGATTTACAAGAAGGAGTTACACTTGAAGCATTAAGTTTGGCAGGACATTTGAGACTAGATAGATTAATTGTTTTGTTTGATTCTAACGATGTTCAATTAGATGGACCAACAAAAAACTCCGTTTCCGAAGACATAAAGAAAAAAATGGAAAGTGTTGGATTTTTTTATCAATTAGTAGAAGACGCTAACGATATTTTAAACGTCTCTATTGCAATTGAAAAAGCAAAACAAGCAGGGAAACCTTCCTTTATAGAAATTAAGAGCATCATTGGATTTGGCTCTTCCAAGCAGGGAACTAATCAAACACATGGAGCTCCTTTAGGAATCGCTGAAACAAAGAGAATGAAAGAGGCTTTTGATTACCCAAATTTAGATTTTGAAGTAGATTCTGAAATTTATGACGATTTTAAAAATCGATTTGGTAAAAGAGGAGAAAATTCTTTTACTTACTGGCAATTTGTTATGAAAGAATATCAAGAAAAATATCCAAAAGAATATCAAGATTTAATGAATATCATTGATGAAAAAATAGAACTAGATTTTGATAAATATTTGCCTTTAGAAGCAATTGGATTTAAAGAAGCTACAAGAAATTCTATTGGCAAAATTATACCATTATTAAGTTCAAAATTAATTTCTATGATGGGAGGATCTGCAGATTTAAGTGGATCAACCAAAGTCTTGGGGATAAATGGTAATTTTTCTAATGAAACACCTTTAGGAAGAAATATTAATTTTGGGGTAAGAGAACATGCAATGGCTTGCATAATAAACGGCATGACACTTCATCATTTAAAAGCATTTAGCGGAGGCTTCTTTATTTTTTCAGATTACATGAAACCTGCCATCCGATTAGCTGCTTTAATGCAAATTCCATCCATTTTTATTTTTACACATGATAGTGTAGCTGTGGGAGAGGACGGCCCAACTCATGAGCCTATTGAGCAATTGTCTATGTTTAGAACAACTCCGAACTTAAATACCATAAGACCAGCTAATGCAAATGAAACTAAGTTTGCTATTCGATTTGCGTTAGAGTCTACTAGAGTACCATCGGTGATTGCCTTAACAAGACAAGATACAACTGTTTTAAACTCTTGTTCGTATGAAGAGTTTTTGCAAGGGGCATATGTAGCATCAGATAACGATAACTACGAAGGAATATTACTTGCAACAGGTAGCGAAGTAGAACTTGCTTTAAGAGCTCAAAAAGTTTTGAAGGGAGAACATAATGTACTTGTAAGAGTAGTATCCATGCCTTGTATGGAACAATTTCTAAACCAACCTATCAATGTTCAAGAAAAAGTGTTGCCACCAATGATTGAAAAACGTTTGGCGATTGAAATGGGGGCATCAGGATTGTGGTATCGCTTTGCAAAACACGTTAAAGGGATAGATTGTTTTGGCGTCTCTGCAAAAGCAGAAGATGTAATGAATCATTTTGGTTTTACCGTTCAAGAAATTGTAAAACTATATTTAGGATTATAATTCATAGAGGTGATAACATGCTTTTTGATTCTCACGTACATTTAAATGACGATACCTTATACAATAGAATAGACGAAGTTCTCCTTGAGGCAAGACAAAATGATGTTACCCATTTTCTGTGCGTAGGTTATGATGTCTCATCGAGTAAGAGAGCGATTGAAATTTCCCGAAGATATGAATTTGTTTATGCCGCAATTGGGTTTCATCCTAGTGAAGCAAAAAAAATTAGTGATGAAGATTTTAAATGGCTTGAAGAAAATTTAAAACAGCCTAAAGTTGTTGCAATAGGCGAAATTGGTCTTGATTATTATTGGGACTCTTCTTTTAAAGACATTCAAAAGAATGTATTCATAAAGCAAATTGAACTTGGAAATAAATATCAATTGCCTCTCATCATTCACATGAGAGAGGCCACCCTTGATACGTATGAATTGTTAAAAAATAATAAAGACTTATCTTTAAGAGGGATTATGCATTGTTATTCTGGTTCGTTAGAATCAATGAAACAATTTATTCATTTGAACATGATGATTTCTTTAGCGGGACCAGTCACATTTAAAAATGCTAAGATACCCAAGGAAATTGCTAAAGAAATCGATTTGCGTGATTTACTAATTGAAACCGATGCTCCTTATTTAGCTCCAATGCCTTTTAGAGGAAAGCCAAATGAATCCAAGTATTTAAAATTCATTGCTTTTGAAATTGCAAGTATTAAAGGATTAACTTATGAAGAGGTAGGGAAAAAGACGTTTCAAAATGCATGTGAATTATTTAAAATTAATATTTAATCTCGAAATAAAAGGTAAAAAAACCAAGAGAAAGAAAACAATAACTTATAGATTAAAGCCGCTTTTTCTTGTAAAAAGCGACTTTTTATTATACAATAGATTTGATATTTAGGAGTTGAAAATATGGGCTTAACAGCTGGAATTGTTGGATTACCAAATGTTGGTAAATCCACACTGTTTAATGCAATAACAAAATCAAAAGTATTAGCCGCAAATTATCCTTTTGCGACCATAGATCCAAATGTTGGCGTGGTTGAAGTTCCTGACATTCGAATTGAAAAATTGGTTGAAATGTATCATCCCAAAAAAACAATTTATACTACGTTTGAATTTACCGACGTAGCAGGTTTAGTAAAAGGCGCATCCAAAGGCGAAGGACTTGGGAATCAATTTCTATCTCACATTCGAGGATGTGATGCCATCTGTCAAGTTGTTCGTTGTTTTGATGATGAAAATGTCATTCACGTTGAAGGAACTATTGATCCAGTGCGAGACATTGAAACCATAAAAATTGAATTAATTTTAGCAGACATTGATTCGATTGAAAAACGATTGCCTAAAATTAGAAAAAAAGCTGAATTGAAAACAGATAAAGAAGCAGTGATTGAGTATAACATCTTGCAAAAACTTTATGCCAAATTAGGAGAATCTTTGCCTATTAGAAGTATGGATTTATCCGAAGATGAAATAAAATTAATTAAAAACTTTAGTTTTTTAACTGCAAAACCTATGCTATTTGTTTGTAATGTATCCGATGATGAATTAAGTGATTATTCGAATAATCATTATGTAAAATTGGTTGAAAAACAAGCTTTGATTGATGGGGCAAAAGTTTCCGTAATTAGTGCTAAAATTGAACAAGAATTATCAGAACTTGAAGATGAAGATAAACAATTCTTTTTAGAAGAACTTGGGGTAAAAGAGTCTGGACTTATCGATTTGATTAATAAAAGTTATGAGATGTTAGGTCTTCTTACTTTTTTTACAGCTGGGGAAAAAGAAGTTAGAGCTTGGACGTTCAAAAAAGGAATGAAAGCACCAGAATGTGCTGGAATTATTCACTCCGATTTTGAAAAGGGATTTATTAGAGCTGAAACGATGTCTTTCGAAGATTTAATCTTTGCAGGATCAGAAGGCAAAGCAAAAGAATTAGGGAAATTTCGTCTTGAAGGAAAAGAATACGTTGTAAAAGATGGTGATGTATTTCACTTTAGATTTAATTTATAAAAAGGAGACACAATGGAGTTAGAGCAGGAACATAAGATTTTGTTTCAAGAAACTTATATATTATTTGATATTGAATATATGGATGCTTTTGTAATGTTAAGAGATCGTATTCCAAATTTTAGAAATATTTCTTGGAATTTGTCACTGGAAACAGGAGCATTAAAAGTTGTTTTTTCCACGGGAGAGCAAAAACATTTTAATAAAGTGATTCGAGTCTTTAAAAAAGAATTCAAAGACTTTATTTTGACTCTGCAAAATCAATCTTTAGAAGAAGCGTTTTTTGAAGAATTATCTCAAAAGAAAGCTAAAGTATCTTTAGCAGAATCTGTAACTGGCGGATTAATCGCATCAAGAATTATTGATGTATCCGGTGCATCAAATATTATTGAAAAAGCATATATATGTTATTCAAATGAAGCTAAAATTCAAGATATAGGTGTAAACCTAGAAACCATTCAAAAGTATGGAGCTGTAAGTCTTGAAACTGCAAAAGAAATGTGTATTAAGTTATCAAGTAAAACTAATTGTGACATTGCCATTTCAACTACAGGTATTGCGGGGCCTGGTGGAGGCACTAAAAATGTTGTTGTTGGAACTGTATACTTTGGATTGAAAGTATTTAATCAAATTGAAACGATTAAAATGATTTTTTCTGGAGACCGAAATTCCATTCGAAAACAAGCTTCAGCATATGCACTAGCTAAAACCATTCAATTACTTAGGAAGTACGGAGGATAGTTTTAATGCTAAATCTTAAAAAGAATTATTCTATCATTATTATGATTTCTATTTACTTGATTGCACTTATTTTAGGTGCATTCAGTTTTTATATCTGTGGATTAATCGTGTCGAATATTCTATTTCAAACTATTGTATTTGAAGTTATTGCAACTCTCGTGGTATGGGGTTTTGGACTTTTGTTTAAAAATGCAAGTACGTACGATCCTTATTGGAGCGTTATTCCTCCAATTATTATTCTTTCATGGATTTTTATATTAAAATCATCATTAACAATAGGCGTTTTACTTCTAGTGATTTCTATCTTCGTTTGGGGAATACGTTTAACCTATAATTGGTATATAAATTGGCAAGATTTAACCAAAGAAGATTGGCGTTACCAGATGATTAAAGAAAAAGCTCCAAAAGTTTGGTTTTTGTCAAATTTATTTGGGATTAATTTAATGCCTACAACAATTGTATTTATACAATTAATCGGAGCGTATTCTTTTCTTAAACTTGGACCTCAATTAAATTATATTATCGTTCTTGGATTTATAATGTCTTTGTCTGCGTCTGTCATCCAATTTATCTCAGATAAACAAATGAGAGCTTTTCGATTATCAAACATCGACAAAAAGAAATGCATTAATGAGGGATTATGGAGCGTTTCAAGACATCCAAATTATTTTGGAGAAGTATTAATGTGGTGGGGATTATGGGTGATGTATTTCGGAGCATTTAGATCAATTGATTTAATGCTTGTAGCTCCGATTTTAATGAACGCTTTGTTTCTTTTTATAAGTATACCAATGATGGAGAAAAAAATCTTAATTTCTCGTCCTGAATATAGTGATTATCAACAAAAAGTATCGATTTTATTGCCTTTTTTCCCAAAAAGAAAATCAGAAGAAATGAATGAATTTCAACAATCAATAAAAGAATAAGAAATTGTTTGTATTTTATCGTGACTTTTCATTAGAAAAACTTTATAATTAAGTACAAAAGATGGGGGAGTAATATATGATGCATTATTTAAAGCGCTTTATATTAACACTTGTGTTTGTTTTGATGGTTGCAGTTTTAACGGCTTGCGGAAATAGCTATAATGCTATTGATAAGGACTTTTCAGATTTGGGATGGGAATATTATACAGATGCAACAGAATGGATTGGCGATCTTTTGACAGAATTCGAAGAAGACGAGGTCATAGTAACGACTCATGTTTTTCGGGTAGGAGAAGTGGTTGCAATTATTTTAGAATTCGACTTAGAAACGGATTTAGAAAATCAACTTGATACAAATACAACATTACAAACATTGATTCAAGATTATGAACAAGAAGACCTTGTAAATGGAAATTGTTTACTGATTCCATTTCCATCTATTTTTGGAAATGTCGAAGAAATGATTACTATTTTTCAAGGAGAATATGATATCTCTGATTATTATAAAGGGTAAAAAATAAATGAGCGTTTGTCGGTTAATTTACATGGACAAACGCTTTTTTTTATGGTATATTTTTAGTGAATGATAAGGGGAATTTAACTGATGAAACTATGGAACCGAAATTTTACAATATTAACAATCGGCTCTTTCATTTCTGCTTTTGGAAGTGCAGCTGCTGGAATTGCTTTTGGTATATTGATTTACGTCGAAACGGGTTCGCCATTGACACTTGCTTTATTTACCATCGCAAATGTTATTCCAAGAATAGTAACCAATTTTTTAATTGGTCCTTTTGTTGATCGAAACTCTCGAAGAAAAATTATTATCTCGATTGATTATTTCTATTCTTTCTTCTTTTTAGTTATTTCACTTGTATTATTCTCTGGTTTTTTTAATGTCATAGTATTTACATTAATTGCTTCACTGTTTGGTATCATTGATACCATCTATCAAACGGCTTTTATGAGTTTATTCCCTGAAGTAATTCCTAAGGGATTTCATTCAAAAGCATATTCGATTTCTTCGTTAATTTGGCCGATATCAGCTGCTGTTATGGCTCCAGTTGCTGCATTTTTTATTACGAATTTTGATAACGGCACTGCGTTACTTATGTTATTCAATGCAGGTACTTTTGTGATTACAGCTACCTTTGAAATTTTTATAAGGTTAGAAGAAAAATTGAATCAAAGGTTAGTAAAAGGACCTCAATTTCTTATTGATTTAAAAGAAGGTATTCACTACTATAAAAAAGAAAGAGGTATTTTGGGTATTGGTATTTTATTTGCAGCATTTTCTTTTGTTTATGCAGCAGGAGATTTATTAAAAATGCCTTATTTTATCGAAAGCAATATGTACACCATTCAGCACTATTCTTTTTTAATCTCTGCTGGAGCGATAGGAAGAATGGTCGGTGGAGTCGTCCATTATTTATTTAAGTATCCACCTAAAAAGAAGTTTTTAATTGCGATATGCGTCTATATAACCGTAGAAATAATGGGAGCTACAGAACTTTTCATGCCTTATGTTCTTATGATTATTTTTAGTTTTATCATAGGCTTGTTATCGGTTACTTCGTTTAATATTAGAATGAGTGCAACTCAAACATACATTCCAGGAGACATCAGAGGAAGAGTTAATTCCACTCAACAATTGTTATGGAATATAGGTGCAATTCTTGGTGCTTTAATTATAGGATTCATTGCTGAATATTCAAACATCGATTATCGATTTATCATCTTAGGTACAGCTTCGGTTAGTTTAACCGCTATTTTCTTGGTGCCAATTCGTATGAAAGAAGAATTCAAAAAAATCTATAATGTAGATGTTTAAAAGTAACCTAATTTTAGTATTTTATTTTAAGCAAGCGCTTTCAACAAAATACTTATTGAAATATTCTTTTTTGTATTATATAATGCATTTGAAGTTAATATTAGTCGTATAAATTCGATAATATGGATCGAACGTTTCTACCTTGTCACCTTAAATGATAAGACTACGGCTATGTCTCCCAATTTTTAGCATATAAACATGCTGGATTTTTTTGTGAAGACATTGCCTTAGAGAACATTCTAAGGCATTTTTTTATGGCTAACAATTAACTATCAAAAAAAAGGAGGAATTACTTGATGAAAGTTCTAGCTTTGAAACTAGATAAGTTCTTTAAGATTAAAGAACGAGGTTCAACAATTGCAAAAGAAATACTAGGAGGATTAACAATCTTTTTGGCTATGGTATATGTATTACCTGTTAATGCAGATATGCTAAGTCAAACCGGAATGAGTTTTGCAGCAGTGTTTGCTGCAACGGCAATTGCAGCTGCCATTGCATCTCTTGTAATGGGACTTCTAGCCAACTACCCTGTCGGTCTTGCATCGGGAATGGGCGTAAATGCTTTCTTTACTTACACAGTTGTTTTAACACTTCAGTTTACTTGGCAAGAAGCTTTAGCGGCCGTTTTAATTAGTGGAGTTATCTTCTTAGTCATTTCCATAACTGGTTTAAGAAAATTGGTTATTAATGCCATTCCAAAAAATCTTAAATTAGCTGTTGGAGCAGGTATTGGATTCTTTATCGCCTTTATTGGATTAAAAAATGCAGGAATTGTTGTTTCAAATGCAGGAACCTATGTAAGTTTGGGAGATTTAGGCCATCCAACAGTTTTACTTGGAATCTTTGGAATTGTATTAGTTTTTATTCTTTTTGCTATTAAGAAAAAATTAAGCCGATTTGCAATTATTATTTCTATTGTAGTTACAGGTATATTAGGAGTCATTATAGGACTTATATTCCCTAGCGTTGCTTCATTAATGCCATCAATTGGTGGTTCAAATCTTGGAGGCATTGGTGATATTGGTTTGACATTTGGGCAAGCTTTTAAAGCAATTCCTTCGCTTCTTTCAAATCCATTATCTTATGCAGTCATCTTCACATTCTTATTTGTTGATTTCTTCGACACCGCAGGAACGTTAGTTGCTGTCGGACATGACGCTGGATTACTTGATAAAAACGGAGAATTAATTGACGGAGAAAAAGCTTTGTTAGCCGATGCAACTGGAACAATCGTTGGAGCAGTTCTTGGAACTTCAACCGTTACATCTTATATTGAATCAACAACTGGAATTCAAAGTGGCGCAAGAACTGGATTAGCCGCAGTAATGGTTGGATTGTTATTTATCATTTCACTAATCTTTTATCCTTTGTTTTCCATCGTTGGAAGTGTGATGGTTTCTTCTGGAGTATTCTATTCTCCAGTAACAGCTATGGCGCTTGTATTTGTTGGAACATTGATGTTTTCATCTTTAAAGGAAATTGATTGGTCAGATGGAATAGTTGTAGCAACAACCTTTATTACCATTATCACGATGACACTTGCTTTTTCAATTGCAGAAGGAATCGCTTTTGGATTTATCTTTTATGTTATCATGATGCTTGCAACACCTCGAAGAAAAGAAGTAAGCCCCGTCATGTATGTACTTGCCGGTTTATTTGTTATTAATTTCATCATTAAGGTTTTATTCTTCATTTAAATCATTAGGGTTTGAAATTTTATTTCAAACCTTTTTTTTATAAAAAATTAAGGAGGGTTTTATGAAAGAAGATCAAAAAATGGTATTAGGTGTCAATGAAAAACCAACAAAAGGAAAGTGGTTTGCTTTAAGCTTTCAACATGTATTTGCAATGTTTGGAGCTACGATTTTAGTACCAATGTTAACTGGATTACCAATTTCTGTTGCTTTATTTACATCAGGAGTTGGAACATTGATTTACATTTTATGCACCAAAGCTAAAGTACCTGTTTATCTTGGAAGTTCGTTTGCTTATATTGCTGTTGTTGCTGCAGTCAGCGGATATGCAGAAACAGGAACTGGACACTATGCAACAGCTCTAACAGGGTTGCTAGTTGTAGGGCTTATTTATGTATTAATTTCAATTATCATTCGTTTGGTTGGAAAATCTTGGATAGAAAAAATTCTACCACCTGTTGTAATAGGTCCAATGATTGCCATTATTGGATTGGGATTATCTTCGGTTGCAATTGGATCTTCGGGATTATCTGGAGGAACATGGAAAGAAATATTAACAGCAGTGATTTCTTTAGGAATCGTTATAGTCATCGCTTTAAAAGGGAGAGGGTTTATAAAAATAATTCCTTTTCTATTTGGAATAGTTGGAGGATATATTTTTGCTTCCATCGTAGGGCTAGTAAATTTCAGTAGCATCGTAGAAGTATTTATTACTCCAGCCTCTTGGATTAAGATTCCTGAATTTATGTTTTTAGGATTTAAAGATGGAACTGCTAATTTTCTTGGGACAAACATAACGTTTTATCAAATTAACTTTGCAGCGGTATTAACCATTGCGCCCCTTGCTTTTGTTACAGCCTCAGAACATATAGGAGATCACGCCGTATTAGGAAAAATCGTTGGTAAAGATTTTCTAAAAGATCCAGGACTAGATAGAACGCTTTTAGGGGATGGGCTTGCAACTAGTTTTGCGGCACTTGTGGGAGGACCAGCAAATACGACTTATGGAGAAAACACAAGTGTAGTTGGAATGACAAAAGTTGCTTCTGTATGGGTAACAGGAGGAGCGGCGGTTATTGCAATCATCCTTTCGTTTTTAAATATTTTTACTACAATTGTAGCAAGTATTCCAGCTCCAGTTATGGGTGGAATTTCAATCATATTATATGGATTTATTGCCTCAAATGGACTGAAAGTATTGTTTGATGCGAAAGTAGATATGACAGATACGAGGAATCTAATTATTGTTTCAGCAATGCTTGTGTTAGGGCTTGGAGGATCAATCATTACGTTTGGAACATTTTCAATTTATGGAATGAGTTTAGCAGCAATGGTGGGTATTTTGTTAAATCTAATTTTACCTTTAGCTAAAAGAAAAGAAGTAAAAAGCACGCTTGCAGAAGAAGAAAAATAATAAATCATTCACATGATTTTACAGAAAATGACAATATTTATTAAGTCATTCTTGTCATGGAAAATACACAATGTTATAATCGTTATGTAAAGGATGTGATAAATATGATTCGATTTAATTCTTTTAGTAACACAAAAGGGTTTGGTGATTTCTCTTCATCTTTTCTTGAAGTTAGTGAATTTTTAAGAGAATTTCAAAAAGATAAATTAACTTCAATGGACTTCCCGTGGGGAAGATGGGAGTGGATGTTTTCTTTGCCCTTTCTAGACAACAACTTTTTAGATAAAATCGGAATTTGGAAAGACAACTTCAAAATGGTTGGGCTTGTTACCTATGAATCAAAATTTGGAGAGGCATATTACGTAGTAGATGAAAAGTATAACTTTTTAAAAGAAGAGATGGCAAATTATGTTTATCATCATTTTATGGTGGAAGGTCACTTGCGTTTTCTAATCCCCAATTCAGATTATGAAATGCAAGACATTGTCTATAAACTCAATTTAAGAGCAACAGAATCTCGTGAAATGAATGCATTATTTGATACATCAAATTCTTTAAAGTATGAACTAAAAGATGGATTTTCTATTACAAGTATGAAAGAAAATTATAATCTGGAAAAATACAATAACGTTTTATGGAGAGGATTTAACCACGAAGGAGAACCCTCTAATTCAAAGGAGGACTTATTGCATAGAAAGATTTCTTTGTCAGGACCACATGTGAACCTAGAACGTGATATTGCTGTTGTTTCCCCTGAAGGAGAATTTGTAGCTTATTGTGGAACATTTTATCAAGATGGAGATTATTGCGCTTTGGTCGAACCTGTCGCAACTGATCCGAAATACCGTAAAATGGGACTTGGAAAAGCTGCAGTATTAGAAGCTATCAAACGATGCAAAGAGGCCGGCGCAAAATTTGTGATTGTTGGATCGCATCAAAAATTTTATTACCAAATCGGTTTTTTTCCATATACAACTTCGACTTGGTGGGAAAATATTTAGCACGCATCAAAAAGGGACATTATTTCTTTTTTAAGAAAGATGTTCTTTTTTATTTTACAAATTTTCATGAGAATAAAAATAAGAAGTAAAATCAACGAATTTAATTTAATTATTTTTTGAGTTGAAGGCGACAATTTGTAGACAAATACTATATAGTATGCTATAATAATTAAACGTGAGAAAACTCACCAACTTGCTGCAAAGGATTTGCAGCCAATAGACCATAAGGAGGAATATTATGAGAAAGTACGAAATCATGTACATCATTCGTCCATCGCTAGAACTTGAGGCAAAAAAAGCATTAATTGCGGAATTAAATGTTATATTAACAGACCGCGGAGCCGAAGATTTAGTTGTAAACGAATGGGGAACAAGAGAACTAGCTTACGAAATCAAAGATTTCAAAAAAGGATATTATGTAGTTGTAAAAGTTAAGACAACTCCAGAAGCCACTTTTGAGTTAGATCGTGTCATGAAAATCAAAGAAGACGTTATCCGTCATATCATTATCTCAAGAGAAGATAAGTAATTTGAGGGGGATGTAATTATGTTAAATAAAGTTGTTTTAATCGGAAGATTAGTAAGAGATCCTGAACTAAGATATACAAACAATAACAACATCCCAGTTGTATCGTTTACCCTTGCAGTAAACCGACCATTCGTGAGTCAAGCAAGTGGTGGAAGCGATACCAACAATAACGTTGATTTTATTAACTGTACTGCTTGGAGAAAACAAGCAGAAAATATTAGTAAGTACGTTAATAAAGGAAGTATGGTTGCGGTTGACGGAAGACTTCAAACCAGCGATTATATGGATGAAAAAAACAATGTTAGAAGATACGTTACTGAAGTCATTTGTGATTCTGTTGTCTTTTTAGATACAAAATCACAAAGAGATAATCAAAACTCTTCTTCAAATGAATACAATAACTCAAAACAAGGTTCCAAAAACGATGATGATTCTCAAAACACAAACAACATTAACATCATCGAAGATGATTTACCATTCTAAATAGGAGGAAAAACAAATGATTACAACTAAACCACAAACTGGTGGGTTCCGTCCTGGCGGAGCACGTCGTAGAAATCGTAAAAGATGTTACTTTTCGGATAACAAAATCCAATACATAGATTTTAAAGATTTTGAAATGTTAAAAAGATTTATATCTGAAAGAGGTAAGATTTTACCAAGACGTGTTACTGGAACAAAAGCATACTATCAAAAACATTTAGCTGTTGCGATTAAACGTGCTCGTTTCATGGCACTATTACCATTCGTAAAAGATTAGTCAAAAGTAAAGACTCTTACGAGTCTTTTTTTTTGCTATAAATGTTTTGAAGTTTGATTTTTTGCTAGATTATGATATAATTATGTTAATTAAATCTAAAAATTGAGGTGCGTTTATGAATAAGCGCGTTGCCGTCTTGATTGTCTTTTCCTGTATCGCTTTTATCGTACTTAGTGTATTTGGATTTGTTTATCTAAGTAACGATTATTCAACAGGATACCTTGTGTTATACTTTGTTCTCGTAGCTACGATTACAGCTAGTATTTTACTTAGTTTTTGGACAAACAAAAGACATGTAAATCGAATTAAAAGTTTAGAAGAAAAAATTAAAGAAAACAACTTGTTAAATAAGCGTTTAAAAAACAGTGAAGACATTGCTCTTAACTATTTACCTGTGGGTATGATTCTTTATGATGATCACTTTACTATCTCTTGGGCAAATTCTGCTTCAAAGGAATATTTTTCAAACGTGTTGATTGGTAGAACTTTAGGGTTAGTACATGAAGAACTATCGCAATTTGTCGAAAAGCGTGAAGGTAAATTTATATTAAATATTTATGGGAAAGATTATGAAATTATTCACTATCCTAAGAATAAATGTATCTATCTTTTTGAAGTAACCGAAAGAGAAAGTGTAAAATTTAAATTAAGAGATAATCAAGATGTTATTGGAGTTATGAGTCTTGATAATTTTTCAGAAGCCACTCAAAATCTTGATTTTCAAGTTAAGACAAATATTCAAGGCAAATTCTTAGGAGCTATTGATAATTGGTGTAAAAAACATAACATTTACTTTGTTAATTTACGACCTGAAAAATCTGTTATTTTTCTGAATCGAAAACAATTAGATGAACTAATGAAAACGGAATTTTCAATTTTAGACCAAATCACAGAAATTTCCAATCAAAACGAAATTAGAGTAACCTTATCAGTGGGATTTGCTTCAAGTGAAGGATTCGCAGATGAAGTTGGAGATTTAGCTGAAGAAGCATTGAAGTTAGCATTAGGTCGAGGCGGGGATCAAGTGGTTGTTAATTTGCAAAATCAACCCTTGAAATTTTTCGGAGGAAAAACAAATACCATCGAGAAAAGAACGAAAATTACCGCAAGAATCAATTCAAGAGCCATCTCTGAATTGATTCATAAATTTGATAAAGTGTTTATTATGCCTCACAAATCTACTGATATTGATGCGTTTGCAGCATCTGTTGGAGTTTTACAACTGGCATTGGCTCAAAATAAGAACGCTAAAATTGTTTTGGATTTTGATGATATCGATCAAACATGCCAAAAGGTTATTAACATGTTAAATAGAGAATACATCAAATTACTTGAATACATTATTGACCCAGAAGACGCAATCGATGAAATCAATGCGGAGAGTTTATTGTTTGTCATTGACCATCATTCACCGGTTCAATCTAATGCTCCAAGACTACTGGAAAAAACAAAATTTGTAGTAGTGATTGATCACCATAGAAGAATTGATAATTTACTATCTGATTTATCGTTAAATTATGTAGAACCTTATGCGTCATCGTCTGTTGAACTAGTAACCGAACTAATTGAACTTTATAATTACGATGTTGATATCGATCCTTTTGAAGCAACCATGATGTTGGCTGGAATGATGATTGATACTAATAACTTTACCTATCGTACAGGAGTAAGAACGTTTGAAGCAGCTGCTTTATTAAAACGATTTGGAGCAGATCCTTTTAAAGCAAGATTAATTTTAAGAGAATCATTAGACGATATTAAAACCAAATCAAATTTAATCAACCAGGCAAAAATCGTTAACAATCATTTTGCAATAACGCTTTTAACTGGCGAAGGGAAAACAGACCGCGTTCAACTTGCCAAAACAGCAGATGAATTATTGGAAATTGATAACATTATCGCTTCTTTTGCGATAGGGTCGATTGGAAATGATACCATCGCTATTTCAGCAAGATCGGTTGATAAATTTAATGTCTCTCTGGTAATGGAACAATTTAATGGGGGCGGACACTTAAACAACGCCGCAGCTCAAGTGCCAAACGGAAACGTAGAAGAAATCGCTTCAAAAATTGAAACCATATTGGAAACATCGTTCAAGGAGGAATTAACAATGAAAGTGATTTTAGTAAAAGATGTAAGAGGAAAAGGAAAAAAAGGTGAAGTTATTGAAGTAGCAAGTGGCTACGGCAATTACCTATTAACATCTAAACAAGCTATTGAAGCTAGCAATGCAAATATTAGGACGCTTGAAGATGAAAGAGAAAAAATAACCAAAGAAGCAGAACAAGAAATTGAAAATGCTAAGAAAATAAAAGCAGAAATTGAAAATTCCCCTATTAAACTTTATGTTAAAATTGGTGAAACAGGAAAATTATTTGGTGCAGTTAACTCTAAACAGATTGCAGAAGAATATAAAAAGACTTATAATATTGAATTAGATAAACGAAAAATATTATTAGAAGATAATATCCATTCGCTTGGAGTGTATAAAGTCGGAGTGAAGTTACATAAAGATATTATTGCATACATTAATTTACAAGTGATTGAAGAAGAATAAATTTTTTGCAGGAGGCAAGCAATGGAAAGAAAAGTCCCACAAAATATAGAAGCGGAACAAGCGGTTCTCGGCGCTGTCTTCTTTGACCAAAACACAATGAAATCTATTGTGGATAAACTTCAAGAAGTTGATTTTTATTCACCGAATCATCAAGTGATTTTCAAAACGATGAAACAGTTATTTCAAGAAGGAATATCTATTGATTACACAACATTAAGCGATCGTTTGGAAAATCAAAATATGCTTATTAAGGCAGGCGGAATTGAATACATTACGGGATTAATTGATGCCGTTCCTTCCATTGCCAATTTACTCAATTACATCAATATCGTAAAAGATAAATCGATTTTAAGAAAAATCCAAGATTCTTGTAGAAGAATTATTGAAGATTCTTATACAACGGATAATACGCCAGATTTCATTGATGATGTTGAGCGAGACATAATAGGAATTACTAAGGAAAAAAGAACAACGGACTTTAAAGCGGTTGGAGAAATCGCCAATCTTTTAGTAGATAAAATTGCCGCGCAAGCTCAAATTGGTGGACAAGTTACAGGTCTTGATACAAAGTATCATGAATTTAATCGATATACTTTGGGCCTTCAACCTTCAGACCTTGTAATTGTCGCAGCGAGACCTTCTATGGGAAAAACGGCTTTTGCGTTAAACTTAGCTTTAAATGTTGCAAAAAATATTGAAAGGCCTCATATTGCTTTCTTCTCTTTAGAAATGGGAGTTGACCAATTAGTAATGCGTTTATTAAGTTGCCAAGCACAAGTGGACAACTTTAGAATGAGACAAGGAAATTTGAACTCACAAGAATGGGAAAAAATTCATTTTGCTGTAGGAACTCTTTCCACTTTGAATGTCTATTTTGATGATTCTGGTACCGTTAGTGTGCTTGATTTAAGAAGTAAATGTCGAAAATTAAAACAAGATGAAAAACTTGATTTAGTTATTGTGGATTACTTACAACTATTAAGCGGATCTAAGCATAATCAAGCTAATAGAGTTCAAGAAGTATCTGAAATTAGCCGTGTTTTAAAAGAAACAGCTAGAGAACTAAAAGTTCCGGTTGTGGCATTAAGCCAGTTATCTCGAGGAATTGAACAACGTAAAGAAAAAAAGCCAGTTATGGCAGACTTAAGAGAATCTGGTTCTATTGAACAAGATGCAGATATTGTACTTTTCTTGTATCGAGAAGATTATTATGATCAAAATTCAACAAGAAAGAATCATGTGGACATGTCTATCGCCAAAAACAGATCTGGTACCATTGGTGATTTCGAATTGTTGTTTAATAAAAATATGTCAACGTTTAGTAATGTACACACCACTAATTTTGGAGAATCTTTTGAAAAAGAAACTTCAATTGATGACATCTAGCAGTCGTTTGACTGTTTTTTGTTTGAACGTTTTTTAAAATATGTGTGTATAAGGAGAAACTCGTATGTTAAGTGAAAGACTAGATCAATTAGAATCAAGATACAATGAAATTAACGAGTTAATGTTAAAGCCAGAAGTATCTATGGACGTTAAAAGAGTAACGGAATTATCTATAGAATTAAGTCAATTAGAAAAAACTGTATTGAAATACAGAGAATATAAAGAGTTAAACAATCAGGTAATAGAATTAAAAGAAATGGCAAAAGAGCATGACCCTGAAATAAAAGAATTAGCTGAATTGGAGCTTGAAAACATTCATGAGAGGTTACCACTTTTAGAAGAAGAATTAAAACTTCTCTTAGTTCCAAAAGATCCCAATGATGAAAAAAACGTAATTGTTGAAATCAGAGGAGCTGCAGGTGGAGATGAAGCTAATATTTTTGCTGGTGATTTATTTAGAATGTATAACAAATTTGCTGAAGCAAAAAACTGGAAAATTGAAATGCTTTATGCTGATCCTCAAGAAGCAGGTGGCTATAGTCAAATCGAATTTATGGTAAAGGGAAACAGTGTATATTCTCTTTTAAAATATGAATCAGGTGTTCATAGAGTACAACGAGTACCACAAACAGAATCTGCAGGCAGAATTCACACTTCAACTGCGACGGTTTTAGTTGTGCCAGAAGCAGAAGAACTTGATTTTGAAATGAATATGGAAGATATCAGAGTAGATACGTTTTGTTCTTCTGGTCCTGGAGGACAATCGGTTAACACGACTAAATCAGCAGTTCGATTAACCTTTATTCCAACGGGAATGATCGTACAGTGTCAAGATGGAAAATCTCAACATGAAAATAAAGCAAGTGCACTTAAAATATTAAGATCCCGACTTTATGATATTGCTCTTCAAGAAAAACTTGATAAAGAAGGCGAAGAACGAAAAACAAAAATCGGAACAGGGGATCGCTCTGAAAAAATCAGAACATATAATTATCCACAAAACCGAATTACCGATCATCGAATAGGCTTTACGATTCAACAATTAGACCGCATCATTGATGGAAGATTAGATCCTGTTATTGAAGCATTAATTGCAGAAGAACAAAAACGCAAGCTTTCAAAGGTTGAATAAAGATGCCTACTTTTGAATCGGTGCTAAAAGCATCGGAAAAAGAAGCAAGAAGATTAAAAAAAGAAGCATCTGCAGTAAAACTGCTTATGCTTCATTTTTCAGACCTCGAACCAACAGAACTGTACCTTAAGTTTCATGAAGAGATGTCTGAAATTTCATACCAAAATTTTTTAAAAGGATTAGATTTATATTTATTCCACAACAAACCAGTTCAATATATTATTGGCTATGTATATTTTTATGGCTATAAGTTTAAAGTGGATGAAGGAGTACTAATTCCTCGATTTGAAACAGAAGAATTAGTCGCAAATGTTTTAATTCAATATGATGAGCTGTTTCAAAAGGCTCACATAAAATTAGTAGATGTCGGTACTGGCTCAGGCTGTCTTGCAATTGCTCTGAAAAAGGAAGAACCAAATTTCGAAGTTTTTGCAACAGATATTTCTGATAAGGCTTTAGAAATAGCAAAGACTAACGCAGAGGAGCTAAAGGCAGAAATTACTTTTTTACAAGGAGATATGTTATCTCCCTTAAAAGGAATGAAATTTGATATTCTTGTTTCTAATCCACCGTATATCCCACAAAATGAGGTTGTAGAAGAAATCATTCATGAAAATGAACCTCATGTAGCGTTGTATGGTGGGATAGATGGATTAAAATTTTATGAAATCATTTTATCTCAAGCAAAAGATTATTTAAATTATCCATCCATTCTTGCATTTGAACATGGATTTGATAAAAAAGAGGCTATTTCAAATATCGCACGGGCTTTTTTCCCTAATGCAAAAGTATTTACCCTTCAAGATATGCAAAATAAAGATCGAATGACTTTTGTCATAAATTCGTAACTTAAAAACAACAACACTCTTAAAAAAGAATGTTGTTTTTTATTTGCAACTTGATAAATTTCAAACTAAAATCGTAAGAACAGAAAAATATTTTGTTACATTTTAGAAAATGGTGTTATAATAATTGATATCATTTTATGATAGATTCATTTCTATAAGATTTGTATATTTATTAGGAGATAACGATTATGCACGTAAATCAAGATGGACTTGATAGATTAGATACTGCAAAAATGAGTGTGTTAATTGCATCAAAGTTTTTAAATTTAAGCGAAATTAAAGTAGAATTATCAGATTTAAAGAAGCTACATATAAAGTCAGTAAATTCAGCTTATTTAGATTCAAACAATACGATATATTTCCATTTAGATTGGTTAAAGAATGCAAGCAATGCTGAAATCACTTTAATTGCATTTCATGAAGTGCGACATGTTTATCAAAAACAAATGATTGATTCAAACAATCAAACTGATAACAAAGAATCACCAGAAGTAATTCATAAATGGAAACATGAATTTGAAAATTACAATAGACCTACTGAATCTTTCTTATCTAGTGATTATTTATCTCAGTCCATAGAAATTGATGCTATAGCCTTTTCTCATTTTTTAATGAGGGACATGTTTAGAACCGAATCAATTATTCCTTTAGAGATAAAGCAAGCAGTTATCAACAAAATCAAAGAATTTTCATTAAAATACGATATGTACGATGAATCATTAAAGGCATAAATAATAATCACGTTAACTATTCATTATTTAGACAAACAAAGAAAAAACTTTGTTTTTTTTTTTGATATTGATTGTATATTTGAAATTTTAATAATATTATATTGACAATAGTGTACGTCATACAGTATAATATTTTTGAGGTGATTATTGTGGATAAAACATTACTACAAAATCTAAGTACTGAATTAAGAAGAGGAACACAAACCTTAGCTGTGTTAAGTCAACTTAGCAAAATGGAATATGGCTATTCTTTACTTCAAAGTCTTGAAGAAAAAAATGTGGCGATTGAAGCAGGAACATTATATCCTTTGTTAAGAAGACTTGAATCTCAAGGATTGCTTATTAGTGAATGGGATGTATCCGAATCAAGACCAAGAAAATATTATTTGTTAAGTGAAGATGGGAAAATGATATTTCAAAGATTAAAAAATGAATGGAATAGTATTGTTGATGAGATGAATATCTTATTTAAGGAGGAGAAGTAAATGAATCAATTAATTGAGCGTTATATCTACGATGTAACAAGAAGATTACCAGAATCTTCAAGGGATGAAGTCAAAAAAGAGTTAAGAGCTAATATTTTCGATATGCTAAAAGAAAATCCTTCAAATGAAGAAATCGAAAAAGTATTACTGACTCTTGGAGAGCCAAGAGTGTTAGCAAATGAATATCGGCCAAAAAAAAGATATTTAATTTCACCTGAGTGGATGGATGATTATGTAAGAGTGCTAAAAATAGTGATGATTATTTTTGCATCCATAACTCTTGTGGTTTCACTTATAGAAAATATCTTAAATCCGGAAGCTGTTTCTATTATTGGAATTATAGCTGAAGTATTTGCAAAAGTAGTTAGCGAAGTTGTTCAAAGTTTAATCAATGCGTTTGCAATTGTTACATTAATATTTTTTGGAATTGAAGCAGCAAATATTAAATCCAAAAAATCCAATTGGATACCTGAATCATTACCTCAACTTCCAAAAGAAAATGTTTCTAAAATTAGTAAATCTGGAGCAATTGCTGAATTGATGGTAAACATCATTGGAGGAACAATTTTTATCTTTTTACTAATGAAAAACGCACTATATTTAGGCTGGTATACAAGCGGAGAAGGTTGGACGATAACACATCCTTTATTTACAGACTCACTTGTTCAACCATTCATACCACTTTTTATTATTTCGGTGATATTCTCTGTCTTTGTAAGTTTAACTAAATTGTACTATGGACATCGAAATATTCAAGTAGCTTTTATATATACTTTACAAAAAGTATTATCTACCGTATTATTCATCGTCTTTATCAATCAAACAGGGTTAATTAGTACAGCCTTTTTAACGGAAGCATCAAATTATTTCAGTGTCAATGGAAATGAAATCAAAAATGGAATAGAAGATGCCTTTTTAGGATTCTCAATCTTTTTAGGAATTATTGTTACAATTGATT
>JAHIRM010000030.1 GCA_018818595.1 Bacillota bacterium | reverse complement strand
TGTTAGTCTCTTTTTCATGGTGGGGGAAGCCTCCCCACCCCTCATGGCAGCCCAGAGGGCTGCCAGAGGTTATAATTCTTTCTTACTTTCTACAGAGCCCGTGTGGGATATGGACGCCAGGTATGGTTTAATAGGATTAAATTTTTATAACTATTACAACCTGTTAATTTCAATAATTTCTAATAAATTCATTAAATTGATGATTTATCTTAGTTTTTTGCAGATATTGTGCAAAATTAATCGATAAATATATAAATAAGTAGTTCTTTCTGTCTAATAAAATGATAATCGAAATATCCATTGAAAACTATTTGTCAATTAAAGAAAAGATTACTTTTAGTTTGGATTCCAGCGCTAGTAAAAAACTTCCTCAAAATATAATAAAATCTGATAAAGGAAGGATTTTAAGATCAGCAGTAATTTATGGTCCAAATGCATCAGGAAAATCCAATTTGATTAAATCAGTTTTTTTCATATGGTCTTTAGTTAAACATTCACATTCTTTCAATGTGGACACAAAATTGAACAATATTAATCCAAAAAGGATGCCCTTTAAATTAGATCCAAAATATTTAAAGAAACCAAGCAGGTTTGAAATACAATTTATTTATAAGAAAATTAAGTATAAATATGGTTTCTCTTGTGATGACAACAGAATTGTTGATGAATATTTATTTTATTGGCCAAAAGGCAGAGAATCTTTAATATTCAAAAGAGAAAAAACAAAGAAGTTTTTGTTTACAATTAACAAGAATCAACAAAAAACAATTGAAAAACAAATGAATGATAATGTTCTATATTTATCTAGAGCTACCCAATTGGGTTATGGGGAAACCAAACTTGCATATGAGTTTATTGTTAACAATATTACTATTAATCCTTATCTAAACGATATTAATATGGCCTTCAAGGAAATCTCCGATAATCCAAAACTCAATAATTGGATTCTGAGTTTTCTAAAGAAAACCGATTTTGGAGGAATTGAGGATATTCAAATTAACAAGAAAAAAGGGTGGAAAAATACTCTTGTGATAAATAAAGGAGGCGATATTTCTCAAAAACACGAAGAAGCTGAAGTATATAATCCTACATTTATTCATAAAAATTCGGATAGTGCACTAATAAATTTCGGTATTGAAGAAGAATCCTTAGGGACACAAAAAACAATAATGATGTTAGTCCCGTTTTTTGACGCGATAAACTCAGGAAAAATTGTAATTATTGATGAGTTAGAATCTAGTTTACATCCAAATATCTCTAAGCTTCTTATTAGACTTTTTAATAGAAAGAATGTTTCAAATGCTCAGTTAATCTTTACAACACATAATACGGGTCTTCTTGATGAAGATTTATTTAGAAGGGATCAAGTGTACATTTGTTCAAAGGAATCAAATAAAAATACCCTGCTTAGATCGCTCTTAGATTTTGCACTTAGAGAAGATGCTGATTTTGAAAGAGCATACTTAAATGGGAGAGTTGGGGGTATTCCGTTTATAGATGAGACTTTATTAGAGGAAATGAGATGAGAAGACCTGGATTACGACCAACCAAGAAGCTTTGGATTATCTGTGAAGGGAAAACGGAAAAATTGTATTTTGACAAATTACGAATCGACAAAAGAATCAGTAGATTAGAAATAAAAACTATAAAATCAGGACATCAGAATGCAGATGGAATAATCCAAGATGCAATTGGGTTTATTGCTAGAGGGAAAGATTTCCAAAAAAATGATTTGGTTGCTTGTGTGTTTGATAGAGATGCAAATACTGACTTACAGTTTGGTAGGGCTAAATCATTAGCTACCAAAAATAAGATACTCATATCATTTTCAAATCCTTGTTTTGAATATTGGATTTTATGTCACTTTGGCTATTTTCCGAGTTCTTATGAAAAGGATACATTGATAAAAAAGATTCAAGATAAATTTGCTGATTATATATCTTGCGATCCTGAGTTATACAATAAAACCAAAGAAAAGTTGAATAAAGCAAAAATCTATGCAAAAATGATTAAGAAAAAACATGTTGATGATGGTAAAGAACTGATTAAAAGAACTGCAAATCCATTATCACTGGTATTTGAATTGGTTGAACTTATTGAAAAGTTCAAGGACTAAAAAAGCTACAAAACAAGGTTATGAAACAAGAACGACCATTCATAAGGAATTTTATTGTTGCGCTTTCGAGTGTAATAGTAACGAAGTTAGTTTTTTTAGCATTCAATCTTAAGATCTTTAAATTTTTCATG
>JAHIRM010000029.1 GCA_018818595.1 Bacillota bacterium | reverse complement strand
TCTCCTCGTATAATATGTAGTGTAGTTTTAGGTTTTACCTATCTACATATTAATTATTTATAAGTTTGAAGTCCTAGTGTTATAATTAAGTCAAGATGTAACCAGAAGAATCTGCTTCATCTCCTTGCACTTCTAGGTGCCTTATAAGCTTGCAAACCTGCTTGATTGACTTATCTGCTAACCGGTTGTTGTTACCCGTTAGTTCTAACTCAACTTTATAGCTAACGGTGTTTTCTTATTGGCGAGGCTGCAGTTGTCTTCCAAGGCTAGGACTTCTCTTATATCTAATTCCCTTGAAAGAAGGTGTTACTTTGAATCATACTTTATTTGTTGGTATTGATGTTGCTAAACTTACCAATCACGTCTATTGTCTTAACCTAGATCGTGATAAGTTATTGTCTATCAATATCCCTAATACCCAGGATGGTGCGAATCAAATTGAATCACACTTACTTCAGTTACTTGAAAAACACAATTTTACTAAAGTGATCGTTATTTTAGAATCTACTGGCGTCTACTCTGCTCACATCGCAACTTATCTATCCGCTTCAAAATATTTAAGCCTTTTTGAGATAAAAGTTTATATCATTAATCCGAAAATCTCTAAGAATTACAGGAAGAGTTTTGCGGACATGGATAAGACTGATCCTAAAGATGCTTATGTACTAGCTGATATTGCTAGAGTTGGTAGATGTGATGAACTCACACCGTTCAAAGGCGGCCAAAGGCTCGCTTTAGAAAGACTCACCAGACATAGACTTCATATTGCTGAAAAGCTTGCTAATGAGAAGACTTATGCCCTAAACAACGTGTTTTTAAAGTTCTCTAACTTTGAAACTTTGTTCTCTAATAACTTCGGGACGACAGCGGTTGATCTTCTGTTAGAATACAAATCTATCGATGACATTATTAATTCATCTTTAGAAGATTTAGCTGACTTTGTTGCTAAATCTAGTAAGAATCGTTTTGATAGCTCCATTGACGTAGCTGCTAAAATCCAAAAGGCAGCACGTGCTTCTTATCGATTAGATGAAGTAGCTTATGATCCTATTAACTTGTCTCTTGCGTCTTCTATTAATGTCATTAGATGTTATCAAAACGAGCTTAAAGAGATTGATAATGCTATTTCCAATCAAGTTGCTGGTTTTAATCATGATCACTTCCAAGTTCTAACTTCTATACCTGGAATCGGTAAGGTTTACGCTGCCGGCATCCTAGCTGAAATTGCTGATATTAATCAATTTGCCTCTCACTCCGCTTTAGCCAAATACGCTGGAATCACTTGGCGTAAAAATCAGTCTGGCAAATATACTGCTGATGATACTTATATGACTAAAACAGGTAATAAGTATTTACGTTACTTCTTAATCGAAGCGGCTAATCTTACAAGAATTCATATTCCTGAATATCGTGACTTTTATCACAAAAAATATAATGAAGTTACAACGCATCAACACAAACGTGCCCTCGCCTTAACTGCTAGAAAACTTATTCGTCTTATCTTTGGTTTGTTGAGTACCAATAGACTCTATAAGTAATATCTGAATATCTTCAAATCCAATTTAACCTTTTTTAAGTATGTCTTGATGATGAGATTTTAATCACTTATTAGTGATTTTTTTTATTTTTACCTCTTGACATACTTACCGGTTGCTTTAAGGGTTATTTATAATATAATTATATCATTATTTTATCTCAAAATACCGATAGAAAACAATTATTAAAATCGCAAAGGTTTGTCTTGCAATTTAAAAATTGATTTGATATAATGTAATAGCCGATAAAAAGAATCAAAAATATGGAGGGGTAGCGAAGAGGCTAAACGCGGCAGACTGTAAATCTGCTCCCTTTGGGTTCGGCGGTTCGAAACCGTCCCCCTCCACCACTAGTTACCTAAAAGAAGAGTAATCTTCTTTTTTCTTTTTTTTAAAATTCAAATTGTATAAGGATTAAATTATTTAAAATAATCTAGTATTTCAATTGTTCTTTTTTCTATTTGAATTCTTTTGACAAGTAAAGATTCAATTTCAGATCGTAATTTTTGATTGTATTCGTTTATAAGCATATTTTTCTTATAAATTTCCGAATTAAGAATATAGATTGCTTCTGAGAAATCTGATTCAAATAGTCTTGTTAAATCCGATTTGTTCATATTGTCAAAATCACCAATTGAATAGAAAAATTCAAGCTTTATTACAAGTGATTTATTATCTTTACTTGATTCAACAAATACAAGAGCTTTATTTATTTTTTCTCTTTCTGAGGAATAATTAGAGTCAAAAAACTCAATACCACTACTAACATTTATATAGTAAGACATAATGATGTTTTTATTTCTTTCTATGGTTATATTGTGCGAATGGTCAAATTCAGGTTCAATTGATTCGCTCCGAAATTTTCGCTTCTTAATATCGAATGAAATTGAGATATTAGATAATGTGGCCTTAGAATAGATTCGTTCAAAAAGGACTTCCATTTTCTCAGACAAAATATCCGTTAAAGGAACTTCAGTAACCGATCGATTAGCTATCATCGAATTCATCATAAATACATCGTTTAAAATTTTGAATATCATATTTGCGCCTCCAGTGTATTATACATATATTATAACAAATTTTTTGATAGAAAAGTAAATATTTTAATATTAATATAGTAAATAAAAGACCGGGAGCTTTATAAGTTCCGAGTCTAATTTTTAGAATTTATTAATTTCTTCATTTAACCAAATACTTCTTATATATAGGTAATCATATAGTATTTTTACTTGTTCTTCATATGTTGAGGCCGCAAGTACTTCAGTAGAAGTATACCAGTCTTCGTTAACTCCTATTATATTCCAACGCTGAAAATTTAAATATCTTGATTTAGACATTAAATCAGAAACGGGATAGACGGACGCTATCAATTCCTGGATTTGATTTGAATAAAGTTCGTTCCATCTTTCTTTTAGATGTAGTTGAAATTCATCATATTGCATTAAGTAATAATACCATATATTTTTAAAACTTAAAGAAGTGTACCAACCTTCTGGTACTCTTAAAGCATCTTCGAGATGTCCGGGGTTGCTTGTAGACAAATCAAAGTCCCAAATTGGTCCCATTTTTAACTTTTCACCTGTATCTTTATACATATAAACACTGGAATATCCAGAGTCTACATTTTTGAAAAGTTCCTCGATAATAAACCAATCTATAAAAGAAGATTCATCGATTAAATTTGAGTAATCTTGATGATTTTGAAGAGTAAGGTGAACCTGCATTATATAGTCTTCAATAAAGTATAGCTGATTGGTTGAATAATTAATTGAATCAGTTTTAGGAGATTTAATTGCGTAAGGGATTCCGAATAAAATAAAATAATCTATACCCTCTACTCCTTCAGGAAATTCTAATAATCTTTTATCCATTTCAACCAAATATCCTGTATCGAGCTCAGAAGAATGCTCTTCGATATTTACTCTGTCGTTTGAGACTTCAATTTGATCTGAAATCATATAATTTCCAATATATTCGTTATTTAAGTAAACGTCTGCAAAAGCAGAGCTTGGTGTAAATTCCATATTCATACTATTTGATAGACTATTTGCTAAATAATTTCGAATTAATGTTTGATCAGTAAAATTAGCTAATAAGACCCAATCAGATTCTTCGTAATCAAATAATAATGATGTTTTGTTTTCAAATTTTATTCTAAAAGAAAGCTTTGGCATATAGAAAGTTGAATTTCCTCTTCCACGGATTTGAATGTTTTGATTCATTAACAAAACCGTTTCATTTTTATCCTCATCATAGGTTACCATTGAAAATACACCATCTATATAATCTTCTTTTGAAGTGATTGGATTGTTATTTTCTGTTGTAATATAAATGATAGGAATTTGAGGTAACGAGTTTAGTCCTTTCATTTCGACGATGAAATCACTTGTTTTTGTTTCGTTTAAATATTGAATGCGTGCAGTAATTATTAGATCTGTATTATTCACAGGAAACGGGAATATATAGCGATTATTAAATATTCTTGACTCGCTTGTAGTATAGGATATTATTGCATCATCATATTGAATAATTGGAAGAGTAAAATCAGAATTAATTTCATCAGGAAGAGCAATTTTTAACAAATTAATGATTTCCGAAAAAGAAGAATCAATTTGGTATTGCTCGTAAAGCAATGGGTCTCTAAGCATTGTGATAGAATATGATTTGGTTAAAGAATAGTCATTAATTGATAATTCAATTGATAAAATTGTTTCAGTATCAAGTGCATACTTTGTATAAGTGACAGTAGAATCTGTAATTAAATAATCATCTAAATAATATATAGTCTCTATTTCCTGATTTTGTGGTGAGGGTAATAAAAAATTTTCTATTATGACATTTGGAAGAAATGATTCTAGATAAGTGTATTCATTTTGAAGCAATACATATCTCTCATCAAGAGTTGTTTCGATAGAAGAAGAGATTGTTGTATTTGTTGATTGGGTCAAAAGATTACAACCTTGTAACGAAAAGATCACAACTACATATAAAAATGATTTAATAGTAATTTTCATATAGCCCTCCTTCAAATTGGATACTATTATCATACCACATTTTTTTGATTGAAGAGTACAGGAACAAATTATATAAATAAAAAGAACTGTAAATTACAGTTCTTTTAAAATAATAAAACGACATTTGGTTGGTATAATTTTAATGTTTCTGCAAATTCTGCAATTTGTTTTTCTGAGTAAGGAGGAACATCAATGAATTTTTGGTCTTTTTCAAGAAAATTGAATGGTTTTTGATAGGGGTTTAAGACATATCTTGGTATTTGAGGAAGTTCTTCAGACATTTTGATCAAATCTTCAATTGAAAGTTGAGGAATCACGGTTGTCCTTACTTCAAAATCTTGATTATATTTCAGTAATAAATTAATTGTATCCAATACTTTTGAAGGATTAGCATCTCCACGGCATATTTCTGAGTATTTTTCACTTGGAGCTTTGTAGTCAATTGCGAAGTAATCCACCACTTTGGCTTGAACACAAGCATTAATAATTTCAGGATTAGATCCATTTGAATCTAATTTTGTAAAGTAACCTAAATCTTTAATTTTTTTAAAGAAAGCAATTAAATCTGCATGAAGAGTTGGTTCTCCTCCCGTTATAACAACGCCATCAATTAACCCTTGACGTTTTTTTAAAAAGTCTTCAATTTCATCAACCGATACCAATTCATTAAAATCTTCAATTAAACTCCGATTATGACAGTAAAAGCAGTTATAATTACATCCTGGAGTAAATAAAACAGTAGCTATTTTTCCCGGATAATCAATTAAAGAAGTTTTAATGATTCCGGCAAAGATCATGCTTTTGAGCCTTCAATATTTGGGGCATCTGCTTTAATAACATATTTAACTCGATCATGATATTCTGCTTTTTTGCCTTTGTTAAAATTTTGAACTGGACGTAAGTATCCAACAACACGTGTGTATACTTCTGCAGGTTTGCCGCAAGTTGGACAATTAAAATGTTCGCCTGAAATGTATCCATGTTCATTACAAATTGAAAAAGTTGGAGTAATTGAAATATAGGGAAGTTTATACTTTTCGAATACCTTTTTAATTAACGCTTTTGTTGTTTTGGTATCTTTCACCCGTTCACCTAAATACAAATGAAGGACAGTTCCTCCGGTATAGAGGGATTGTAGTTCATCTTGAAGGTCTAAAGTTTCAAAGATATCATCTGTAAATCCTACTGGCAATTGACTTGAATTAGTATAATAAGGAGTATCCGTGCCTGAAGCAATAATATCAGGGAATTTTTCTCTATCATGTTTTGCAAGTCGGTAACTAGTTCCTTCTGCAGGAGTAGCTTCTAGATTATAATAATGGCCAGTTTCTTCTTGAATATCCTTTATAATGTCGCGCATATAATTTAAGGTTTTAACAGCGAAAGCTTGGCCTTGAGAGGAGGTTAAATCAACTTCTCTTCCAAACAAATTTTGAATTGCTTCATTCATTCCAATGAGACCAATGGTGTTAAAATGATTAAACCAATAAGAGCCACTTTTTAGTTTGATGTCTTTTAAATAATTTGCGCTATATGGGTATAATCCTTTTTCGGTTTGTTCTTCAATAATTTTACGTTTAATTTCTAAGCTTTTTTTTGCGAGATTGATTGTTTCCCAAAGTCTAGTAAAGTATTCGGATTCAGATTTTGATATGTAAGCTAGTCTTGGAAGATTAATAGTCACGACTCCAATAGACCCGGTTAAAGGATTGGATCCAAATAAACCTCCACCTCTTTTGCGAAGTTCAGTAGTGTCAAGACGAAGTCTACAGCACATTGACAACGCATCTTCGGGAGATAAGTCCGAATTAATGTAATTAGAAAAATAAGGGATTCCATATTTTGCAGTAATTTCCATGTACTTTTCTACTACAGGACTATCCCATGCAAAGTCTTTTGTTACGTTAATCGTAGGGATGGGAAAGGTAAACACTCTGCCTTTTGCATCGCCTTCCATCATAACGTCACAAAACGCAAGGTTAATCATATCCATTTCTTTTTGGAAATCGCCATATAAATCAGGCATTAATTTTCCTGCGTATATAACGCTTTGATTTTTAAGAGTAGAAGGTGGAATAATATCAAATGTTAAATTTGAAAATGGACACTGAAAACCAACTCTTGTAGGAACATTAAGATTAAAGATAAACTCTTGTAAAGCTTGTTTGACTTGTTTATAGTCTAGATTGTCATATCGAACAAAAGGAGCTAAATAAGTATCAAAAGAGGACCAAGCTTGGGCTCCAGCTGATTCACCTTGAGTTGTGAAAGTTGAATTTACAATTTGTCCTAAAAGAGATCTTAAATGCTTTGGAGGTAGAGATTCTACTTTATTGGAAACACCACCAAATCCATTTGTAATAACTTGTCTTAAATCCCAACCAGCACAATAAGGACCAAAAAAGCCTAAATCATGAATGTGGATATCTCCATTAATGTGTGAATTACGAATATCTTGAGGATATATTTCATGAAGCCAATAATTCTTAGTGAATTCTTCACGAACATAATTGTTAAGGCCATTAATAGATTTTTGAGTGTTGGCATTTTCGTTGATTTGCCAGTCGCGATCATTTAAATATTCGGTAAACATATCAATCGTTGCACCAATCAAAGCATTTGCTTCTCTAGATGCTCGCCGTTTTTCACGATATAATATGTAAGCTTTTGCTGTTTTTGCATGTCCGTTTTCGATAAGGACTTTTTCAACGATGTCTTGAATTCCTTCAACATCTGCAGTTCCGTTTGGATATTTTTCCTCAGCAATTTTTACAACTTCATTAGCTAGTTGTTCTGATTTAGAAAAATCTGAACCACCGACTGAACTAGCTGATTTGAAAATTGCTAGAACTATTTTCTCTTTTCGAAATGGGACAACGGTCTGGTCTCTTTTTACTATTTGTTTCAACATTATGATTCCTCCAATTAATATCTAAATTCGGTGAGTTAATTAAGATAATAAATTGACTAAAAGCTTTTGTCAATAGCGTTTTCTAAATTAATTTTTTCAATTTTATACTTCAAATATTGTTTAATTGCGCTATCGTGCGATATCATTCTCTTGTTTAATAATAAAAAAACATTTCTAAAAATGTTTATTTTTATTTTCATTGTTTGCATTAATGATATTTTCTGAAAAAAGGAAATTAGTTTGTGAAGATATTCTGTTTTGTTTTTATTTTCACTCATTATAAAATGCGGTGTTCTTTTTGATGTTTTAGTTAAGATTTTTAAAAAAATAATGGATTATTTAATTACTTATGTATCTCGAGTAACTAATTAATTTTATTTATTATTTTATTTAAATAGCCAAAGATGGCTATTTAAATATTTATTGAATGAAAAAATCCTTAGCATATTCTTTCAGTTATTTTCTTTTTTAACCGCTTCTATTCGTTCTGGATTTTTCTTTTTATTTCTTTTTAATTAAACAAGTTGCAAATGATTTAAATAAAATGTATAATATCTTGATGTTTTAATGAAAGGGGTGAAAAAGGTGCTAACTGAAACCATTAAGTTTAAAATATTTTACTTTGTTAGGTATTTTGGTGATGCCTTTTTTTATCCTTTTATGTCCATATATTTTATTTCAAAAGGAATGTCGGAACATAATTTAGGTTTTATTTTAGCAATCACTCCCATCACAACTATTTTAGTAAATCCTTTATGGAATTTTATTGTAAAAGATATGAAAATTAGTCGATTTATTTTGAAAATAATGACATTAATTGAAGGAGCATTAATCATTCTTTTAACTCAAATTTCTGGCTTTGAACTTTATGCTTTAGTTATTTGTTTGATTGCTTTTTTTTGTTCTCCTTTTATTTCAATTCAAGATGGATATACAGCAACATTTACAGATAAAATGAAAATCGAATATTCAAGCATTCGAATCCACGCTTCTATTGCGTATGTTATTGCTTCTGCAATAGCTGGATACGTAATTTTATATCTTGGGTTTGATGTTTTATTTATTACTTCTGGAATCTTTTTTGGGTTAACTGCACTAATTGCTATTTGGATTAAGCCAATTGAAAAAGCTATTCCAAGGGGCGAAAAGCCTAAAAGAGATTTTAAGACTTTACTTAAAAACAAAGATTTTTTTAAATATTTAGTGTTTTATACACTTGTTATTGGATCAGTTCGAATTGGTGATTCTTTTTTTGGAGTGTACTTAATCCAAGAAAGAGCTTTAAGTACAACTGCATATGGATTGTTATATTCGGCATTTGTCTTTGTAGAAGTATTAACACTTCGTTTTCTAATGACCAAAGGAAATTTCACCAGTGAAAAAACATTATTCTTACTCGCCTCAAGTATGTTTGCTTTACGATTTCTAGTATATGGATTTAATTTGCCTTTGGAGATAGTTATAATTGTAACAATGTTGAGAGGAATTTCAGGGGGAATCTTTATTTTTGCAAATATAAAATATATTATCAAAATTGTTAGAGTTGAAAATATTACCACAGCCATTTTGATGGTAATGTTGGCTTTTTCAATTTATACTGCGTTAGGAAATATGTTAGCAGGAAGATTCATTGAAACAAGTGGATATAATTGGCTTTACTTAATAAATTTAATTTTAATAGTATTTGGAATTATTTTCTTTTTGCTTTTCACACCAAAAGTATTACAAATGGATAATCAAGAAGATAATCTTAGTACATTAGAATAATAATTTATTGATAATTTTTTCAGTTTAAATACTTGCATCAACAGTATTTTTATCTTCGAAAAATTATGCTATAATAGATTGAAATTTGAAACAAAATGAAAAGAATTAAACTATTTTAATAAAAGAAACGAAAAAAAATTACTACAAAAAGTGGTTATTTCGAGAATAATCACTTTTTATTTTACATAAGGAGTATTTAATGATGAATGATTCTAATGAAATTCGCTTCGATATGATTCAAAAACCAAAGAAACAAAAATGGTACTTAATTCCCATCACTTGGTTGGTTTCTTTTCCAACGGTTTGGGCCCATCATTTGAAAATTAACAAAAACAATATGAAGGGACTAAAACCTCCATATATATTATTATGTACTCACCATGCATTTATCGATTTTTCCGTAACTACAGCTGCGATATTTCCGAAAAAAGCCAATTACATCGTTGCAATTGATGGATTCATTAAACGAGAAAAGTTATTAAGAGATGTTGGATGCATCTGTAAAAGAAAATTTACAAATGATATATTACTTGTAAGGCAAGTAGAACATTCTTTGAAAGTAAACAAACAAATTTGTATTATTTATCCTGAGGCTAGATATTCTTTATGCGGGACCACTTCCATTTTGCCAGATTCCTTAGGGAAAATGTGTAAATTAATGAAAGTACCTGTAGTGGTTTTAAATATGCATGGAGATTATTTAAGTCAACCTGTATGGAATCTTAAAAAGCGAAAAGTTCGTTTAAGTGCCGATATGACTCAAATTGTTACTCAAGAAGAAATACATTTACTATTAAGCAAAGAAATTAACAGTAGAATTGTAGACGCCTTTCAATATGATGAATATAAATTTCAATTAGAAACAAACCAAAAAATAGATTTTGTTGATCGAGCAAAAGGATTGCACAAAGTACTATACTTATGTCCAAATTGTTTGACAGAACATGAAATGGATTCAGATGGAAACGAAATTTGGTGTAATCATTGTCAAAAACGTTACTCTATGGATGAATTTGGAAGAATAAAAGCCCTTGAAGGAAAAACAGAATTTTCCCGTATACCTGATTGGTATGAATTTGAAAGAGAAAACGTTAGAATGCAAATTCTAAATAATACCTATCGATTTGAAGATGAAGTTGCAGTTGATTCTTTACCAAATTCCAAAGGTTATATTCGTTTAGGTACCGCTTCGCTTCTCCATGATATAAGTGGATTTCATGTACAAGGAAATTTCGACGGAGAACTATTTCAATTAGACAAAGATCCGTTATCTACTTATTCTTTGCACATTGAATATGATTATTTAAATAAAGGAGATTGTATTGATTTATCTACTTTAAACGACACGTATTATATTTATCCTTTATCTAAAAAGAACGTTGTGACAAAACTTCACTTTGCAACAGAGGAAATATATAAAATAAAGAAAGCAAATAAACTTAGTGGAAGTGATTTATTATGACAGAACAAATTTTAGAATTTTTAATGTTGATTTGTTTTGGATTTTCTTGGCCATTTGCTTGCATAAAGGCCTATAAATCGAGAACAACAAAAGGAGTGAGTATCTATTCAGGATTATTAATTTTGTCTGGATATGCTTTTGGAATTGCATATAAATTCACATCAGGGTTAGTTAATTATGTTTTAATTGCATATTTTTTTAATTTTACAATCGTTTCGATTTATTGCATATTGTATTTTAGAAATCTAAAGATTGATAAAAAGACAGAAAAGCAAACTATCCTTAATTGATAGTCTACGACAAACTATCTTTTTTAAGGAATGTAATAATACATTAGAAAAGGTGATTACGATGAAATTAGAAGCAAATTATCATACACATACAGCGCTTTGTGGTCACGCAGTAAAAATGAGCGAAGACTATATTAAGGAAGCCATTAGACAAGGTTTTCAAGAAATTGGTTTTTCAGATCACGGTCCTATTCCTAGATATTTTATGGACAATGACACTTATCTTGCAAATAATTTAGACAGACAAATGAGTGAATTGGATTTTGTAAATATTTATCTTCCTGATTTAGATACATCTATAAATAAATATAAAGATAAAATTAAAATCTTAAAAGGATTAGAAATAGAATATCTTCCAGGAAACGATAATTACTACAAATTTTTGTTAAACAAATTAGATTATTTATCACTTGGAGTGCATTTTTTCCCAACAAATGGAGAAATTTATAATACTTATGAAACGATGAATGAAACACAAATTATGGATTATGCATATTCTGTAAGCGATGCGCTTGATACAGGATTTTTTTCCATTTTAAATCATCCAGATTTATACTTAATGAATTATAGTTATGAAAAACCATTTCTTTTTGATGATGCTGCCAAAAAAGCAGCAACCATTATCATTAAATCGGCTATCAAAAACAATGTTTACTTAGAAATAAATGGTGGTGGTACGAGAAAGGGCAAGTATGAAATCAATAATAAAAAATTGTATTTATATCCTCGTTATGATTTCTGGAAAGTAGTAGAATCTTATCCAAAAGCTCTAATTATTTTTGGCTGTGATACACACAATCCAAAAGAGTTATACGACTCCATCATTGAAGAAACGCTCGATTTTGCTGAACTTTTTTCGTTTCATCTATCTACTAAAATTGATTTTGAAAATCATAAAATTAAGATAAAATAAATGTTCAATGAATTTGACACCGCTATCCAAAAGTACTATAATGATATTAGAACAATCATTCTTTTTTAAGGAGTGAAAAAATGAAAAAAGCAATTATTGGAAATATTTGTTGTGAAGGGTGCGCCAAGGATGTGAAACACCTTCTTGAAAGTATTTTTGGAATCACAAATGTATCAGTATCTTTCGAAGGAGGATACGCAACTTTTGAAGGATTTGTTTCAACGAAAGTAATTTCTGATTTATTAGCATCTGAAGGATATCAACTAATCGAAATCATAAAATTATAACAAAAAAGCTCTCAAAGAGTTTTTTTATTTTAAGGACGAAAAATCATAATTTTTTATTGTTTTCTGTTTGGAAAACGAAGAAAGGAAATTCATATGGATAATTTAATTAGAGACGTAATTGATTTAGATAAAAAAGCAAGAAAGCAAGTTGAACATTTAAGAAAAGAGAAAGATAAGATTAGCGATTTTGTTAGAGAAGAAAGAAAAAAATTAGAAATTCAGTATAAATCAGAGGCAAATAAAACTATTGAAAAAGCGAAAAGCGATATCGTTCTAGATTTAGAAAAAAGAAATGAAGAGTCCAAAAAAGAATATGATTTGACCTTGAAAAAACTAGAAATCAGCTTTAAAGAAAATAAAGAGAAGTGGATTGATTCTATTTACCAACACTGCATCCAAGAATAGGGGATGAAAACATGAGTAATTGGACTAGTAACGCTATTATTACAAAAGCAAAATCAATCTACGGAACTAGTCTAAAACAAGATGACTATCTTGAACTAGTAAAAAAAAGATCTATTTCTGAGGTTGTAAGCTATTTAAAAACAAAAAAATATTATAAGGAATTTTTTTCAGATGTTCAAGAAAATTCAGTTCATCGAGGTCAACTTGAAGAGTTGATCAAAAAAACGAATTTTAATTACACTTTAAGGCTCATTAAATTTGTAGAATTAAAAGATAAAGCTTTTTATGAATTAAATATTATTCAAAGAGAAATTGATTTAATTTTGGCTTCCATTCGAGCCATTCTATCAATGAATTATGAAGAAGCTATTGCAGAATTTCCAATATTTTTTAGACGTCATGCAAGTTTTGATATTACTTTACTCTCCAAAGCAAGGACATTTTTGGATTTATTAGAAGCGATAGAAAAAACGCCTTTTTACTCAGTGCTAAAACCATTTTTAGAAAAAGAAAATTCGGAAATTCGATATGCAGATATCGAGTATGAGTTAGATTCTTGCTATTATGGATGTGTGTTTGACCAAATAGAAAAGAATTATAAAGGCAAAGTCAAAAAACAATTGTTTGATATTTTCAAATCAAGGATTGAGCTTGGAAATATCGTTAAAATATATAGATTAAAGAAATTTTATAACGCTGAATTCTCAGAAATAAAAAAAGCAGTAATTACAAAATACTCTAGAATGAGCGACAAAAAACTTGATGATATTATCTCACTTCCAAACGCTGATTCGGTTCTTCATTACTTAGAAAGTTCTGAGTTTGCAAAATACATTGATGAAGACGAGTATATCTACATCGAATATTATGCAGAAAAAATGAAATATAATTTAGCTAAAAGATATATGTATTTTTCGAATGACGCACCTGCGGTTTTTTCAGCATATTTGATATTAAACGAAATTGAAAGAGAAAATCTATTTAACATTATTGAAGGCATTCGATATAATCTTGAAGAAAGCGAAATAAAGAAGATGCTTATTTTTTAGAAAGGAGAAACAATATGTCTGTAACCAAGACGAAACTAGTGCACATTACCGCAAGACTAAAACACTTAGATAAAGTGTTAGAGAAATTTATCGATTTAAAGTGCTTTAGACCAGTTGCTTCTGCACAAATTATTGGTCATGTCCATGGGTCTAGATCCTTTGTTTCTGAAAATCCTTGCACTTCTTGTTTGAACGAATTGTCTGAAATTGAGAAACAATTTGAAATTGACATTTTATCTAGAGAAGTAGATAATATTGATTATACTTTTGAACAAATGAAAAATATTATTTCTTCAATTCATACTAAACTGAACAATAATTTTCAGGACGAGGAAGAAACAAAAGAATTATTAAGTAAATACAAAGATGCTTTAATACAAGTTAATAATATAGCAAGTTTAGATATTTCGCTTGATGATATATTTTCGTGCGAGTACATTGATGCTAGAGTTGGAAGACTCCCTCAAGCAAGTGTGGATCAATTGCAATTTTATCGTTCAAGGCCATTTATTTTTATTTCATTTAGCACAGATAAAAACTATAATTGGTGCATGTATTTCACCACAAGCGAATATGAAAGAGAAGTAGATAATGTTTTTTCTTCCTTATTGTTTGAAAGGATTTTTATACCAGATTTTGTGCACGGAACACCAGAAGCAGCAAAAGAAACCCTTTCTAAAGAAATTAATGTTGTTGAAAATCAGCTTGCCTCAATTAAGAATGATTTACATGAAATTTTATTAGAAAATGATTCTGATTTTATTAAAGTTAAGAGCGAACTAGTTTTTTTAAATCGATTATATGAAGCAAAAAAATATGTGGTTGGACTTGGGGATAAATTTACTATAACTGGATTTATTGATGAGAAAGATGAATTGCCAATTCTTGACAAGTTTAAAGACATGAAAGACGTTGAGATTAATATTTTACCAGGAGACGCAGATTTGCGATTAAAACCTCCGAAAAGAGTAAAAAGATTAAATCATAACCAGATTTCTATTTTCAAAAAAATTAAGAATGCGTTTAAAAAATCTGAATAAATAAGAGAATTGTCTTTAGAAATATAAAGGATAATATTTATTTGCGAGAAAGGAGAGAGACAATGGCGATTGCGAAGACCAAGTTAGTTAATATTACTTCATACTTAGAACATCTAGATAAAGTTTTAGAAAATTTTGTTGAATTAAGATGCTTTCATCCTATTTCATCTAATCAAATCGTTGGGCAAGTTCACGGACTAACTTCATTTCGTTCTGATAATCCGTGTAATATCGTATTAAATGAATTACTTGAAATTGAAAAGGAATATGAGTTTGATATTCCTGTTATTGAAATAAAAACCATCGATTATACACTTGAAAAAATGACATCTTATGTATCCACAACACACGTAACTTTAAAAAATTTAGTTTCTCAAAAAAAAGATACAATAGAATTAATAAGAAAATACCAAGATGCTTTAATTCAAGTTCATAATATTGAAAGCCTAGATATCTCTCTTGATGATGTTTTTTCTTGCGATTATGTTTTTGCTAGAGTAGGAAGATTACCAACGGATAGTGTTGAAAAATTAAAATTTTATCGAACAAGACCATTTATTTTTAAATCATTTACAATTGATAAAAATTATAGTTGGTGTATGTATTTCACGACCAATGAATTTGAAAGAGAAGTGGATAATATTTTTTCATCGCTCTTCTTTGAAAGAATCCATATACCCGATTTTGTTCATGGGACACCGGAAGCAGCAACTGTTACTTTGGCGAAAGAAATTGAAGTAGCACAAACTCAATTAGAGAAAATCCAAACAAGTATTAATGCTCTTTTAAGTGATTCAGGAAAAGATATGGCTACAATAAAAAGCGAGTTATTGTATCTAAATAAAATCTATGAAGCAAAAAAATATGTTGTTGGGTTAGGAGATAAATTCACAATAACCGGATTTGTCCAATCCAAAGATGTTTCAACGGTTAAGTCTAAATTTTCTGATATTGATGACGTAGAAATTGAAATTCGTCCTGCAAATAGTGATAGAAGATTAAAACCTCCAACAAAACTTAAAAATGGTTGGTTCAGTCGCCCATTTTCTATGTTTGTAGAAATGTATGGGTTGCCAAGTTATGGAGATATAGATCCAACTCCATTTGTTGCAATTACTTATTCGCTTTTATTTGGAATTATGTTTGGAGATGTTGGCCAAGGATTATTGCTTGTCCTAATCGGATTTATATTTTTTAAATGGAAAAAATTAAAGCTCGGAGAAATAGGAATGCGTATTGGGATATCATCGGCATTTTTCGGACTGCTTTATGGGTCAGTATTCGGAAATGAAGAATTACTTAATCCGTTTTATATAAATGTATTAAAATTGAGCTCAAAACCAATCGATGTAATGAGCCCGGATTTTACGATGAACTTACTAATAGCCGCTGTTTTGCTTGGATCGATATTGATAATTACTTCAATTGCTTTAAATTTATATAGCAACTTAAAAAAAAGAAAGTATATAGAATTTATTTTTTCTCACAATGGCGTTGCAGGTTTGACGTTCTATCTTTTCATTTTTGGAGGATTGATTGTAAAACTATTGTATGGAATTTCTATTTTTAATCTATTTACGATAATTATCTTTGTTGGAATTCCATTAATATTTATTTTCCTTAAAGAACCTATACAAAGAAGAGTTAATGGAAATAAAATGTTTCCTAATGGAATCGGAGGATTTATAACTGAAGGATTTTTTGAATTATTCGAAATTGTATTATCTTACATTACCAATACGATGTCTTTCATGAGAGTTGGAGGATTTGTACTATCTCACGCAGGAATGATGCTCGTTGTTTACAGTCTAATGTCGATGGGAACAAATATATTTTCTACCTCAATTATCTTTATTCTTGGGAATTTATTTGTGATGTCGATAGAAGGAATGATTGTTGGAATACAAGTATTAAGATTAGAATTTTACGAAATGTTTTCTCGTTACTATGAAGGAAACGGAATCGCTTTTGAAACATTTGAATAAATTAAATAAAAACAATATTTAGGAGGAATCAATTATGTTAGATGGATTAGAACTTGTTTTACCATTACTCTTTATCGGATTTATTTCACTGCCTCTTGTCAATGTTTTTAGAGGGAAAATAAGCGGAAAGCCTGCTAAAAACCGACTCATTACGCACATTTTTAGTTTTTTTGCTTTAATTGTTGTAACGTTAATTATTCAACTTGCTGGAGTGCATGTATTTGCTGCTGATCCAGTAGTTGATCCCTTTATCGGTTCAATAGCGCAAGGATTAGGTTTTTTAAGTGCTGCTTTAGCAACAGGAATGTCTGCTCTTGGTGCCGGAATAGCCGTAGCTGCAGCTGCACCCGCCGCGATAGGGTCTTTTTCTGAAAATGAGAAAAATTTTGGTAAATCACTTATCTTTGTAGCTCTTGGAGAAGGAGTCGCAATTTACGGGCTTTTAATTTCAATCTTAATTATTAATAAATTATAATAAGGAAGAAGGATTTTTATGAAATTTTTCTTACTAAGTGATAATGTAGACACGCAAGTAGGCATGCGACTAGTTGGAATAGATGGCGTTGTGATTCACGAACGTTATGAAGTGTTGAATGAATTAGAAAAAGCGATGGAAAACGAAGAAATTTGCATCGTTTTAATCACGACTAAATTAATAGAACTTTGTCCTGAAGTGATTTCTGAATTAAAATTAAAACAACCTAAGCCTTTAATCGTTGAAATTCCTGATCGTCATGGATCAGCAGAAATTGGGAAAACTATTGATAGATATGTGAGTGAAGCAATTGGCGTAAAACTTTGAGGTGATTTAAATGGAATTTATTAGTAATGATCAATTATTTAAATATTTTGAGTTAGAAATCAGTACATCTATGACCAAACAAATTAACAAATTGACACAAGAAATTAAAGATGTGAAAGAACAAGCGTTAAAAACAATAAATGAAGAATTAAAAGATAGCATTTCTCACGCTTTAACGCTTGAATTAAAGGAATTAAAAACAAATCACAGTTTTGAAATCAATAAAATTAATGTTGAAAACGGACACAAATTAATGAAAAAACGGCAAGAATTATTAGAAAATGTCTTTCAAGAAGTTTTTAATAAATTACTTGTTTTTTCAACGTCTTCTCAATACTCTGATTTAATGAAATCTAAAATAAAGGAATTGAACAACGTATTTTTAAAATCGTACGCTATTTTTAAAATTAAAAAAGCTGATGATTTATTAGCAAAAGTAATAAAAGAAAATTATAACGGAAAATTTGAAATTCAAGAAAATTTTGAAATTGAATTGGGTGGATTTATCGCTTCGTGTTCTGAAATGGGTATTGAGACCGATGAAACCATTGATTATCGATTAAACGATAAAAAAGAATGGTTTTACGAAAATTCAAATTTATATATTAAATAAAAGATTTAGTGGTTTTTAAAGAGGTGGATATATGAGTGTCAGTCAAATATTTTCAGTTAATGGTCCTGTAGTGACGGTAAAGAACGCCACAGAGTTTTCCATGCTAGAAATGGTACATGTAGGAAATCAAGAATTAATGGGCGAAGTCATTTCTATTAACAGAGGTTTAACAACCATACAAGTATATGAATCTACAACAGGGCTAAAACCTGGAGAACCAGTTTTTTCATCTGGACAACCCATCTCTGTTGTTTTAGGTCCAGGGATATTACGCAATATTTTTGATGGAATCGAAAGACCATTAAAAGCTATTGCTGAAATTCAAGGTTCTTTTATCACAACAGGAAGCAACGTAAGCCCACTTGATTTAGAAAGAAAATGGGATGTTACTCTTGTGGTTAAAATAAAGGATCAAGTTCAATTTGGAGATGTTTATGCAACTATACCTGAAACAGATCTTATCGAACATCGTTTGATGATTCCTCAAGATGTAAAAGGTGAAGTCATAGAAGTTAAGAAAAATGGAAAATATCAAATTGAGGATTGTATTGCTAAAGTAAAAGATGAATTTGGAACAATTCATTCTTTAACTTTATCTCAAAAATGGCCTATTAAAACACCAAGACCTGTTTCTAGAAGACTTCCTATTTCCATTCCGCTTATAAGTGGGCAACGAATTATTGACACAATTTTTCCAATTGCAAAAGGAGGAACAGCAGCTGTTCCTGGAGGCTTTGGAACTGGAAAAACCATGATGCAACATCAATTTGCCAAGTGGTGCGATGCTGATATTATTGTTTACGTTGGATGTGGAGAACGTGGAAACGAAATGACGCAAGTTTTAGAAGAATTTTCAGAACTTGTAGATCCTAAATCTCAAAAACCTTTAACAGATAGAACCGTTCTGATTGCCAACACCTCAAACATGCCTGTTGCCGCAAGAGAAGCAAGTATATATACAGGAATTACCATTGCGGAATATTATCGAGACATGGGGTATCATGTTGCTGTGATGGCAGATTCCACATCAAGATGGGCAGAAGCTTTAAGAGAAATTAGCGGTCGTTTAGAAGAAATGCCTGCTGAAGAAGGATTTCCTGCATATCTTCCAAGCCGAATCTCTCAATTTTATGAAAGAGCCGGTTATATGGAAACATTAAATCATAAAATTGGTTCCGTTACAGTTATAGGGGCAGTATCTCCTCAAGGAGCAGACTTTTCTGAGCCTGTAACACAAAACACAAAACGATTTGTACGTTGTTTTTGGGCGCTTGATAAACAACTTGCTTATGCAAGACATTATGCAGCGATCAATTGGAATTTAAGTTATTCCGAATATATTGGAGACTTATCCAAATGGTACAATAAAAATGTAGATGTTCGTTTTTTGAAAAATCGTCAACAAATTATGGCTTTGTTAGCAGAAGAAAACAAATTAATGGAAATTGTAAAGCTAATTGGTAGTGATGTTTTACCAAATGACCAAAAATTAATTATTGAAATTGGAAAAGTTATTCGAATAGGTTTTCTTCAACAAAACGCTTTCCATAAAGATGATACTTTTGTTCCCCTAGAGAAACAATTAAGAATGATGGATATTATTATTTATTTATATAAAAGAGCTCAATTATTTTTGCAACAGGGAAACGCATTCAGCATACTTACGAGAACAAATATTTTTGAAAAAGTAATTAAAATGAAATATGATATTTCAAACGATAAACTTCATCTTTTTGATGATTATTTTGGCTTTATAGATGATGCTATGCATCAATCAAAGTAAGGGGAGGGATTATATGAATCTTCAATATATTGGATTAGAAGAAATCAATGGCCCTTTGATTTTTTTAGACAATGTTGAAAACATTGGCTTTGAAGAAATGGTAGAAATTCAATTAATTAATGGCGGACTTCGTTATGGAAGGGTCGTTCAAATTGTTGGAAGAAAAGTAGCAATTCAAGTTTTTGAGGGAACGAATCAAATGTCTCTTACAAACACTAAAATTAAGTTTTTAGGGCATTCAATGGAAATTGGAGTGTCTAAAGAAATTTTAGGAAGAACATTTAATGGCTCAGGACAACCAATAGATGGGCTTGGACCTATATTTGTTGACGAACATAGAGACATTAATGGATTACCTTTGAATCCAGTTTCAAGAATATATCCGCGGAATTATATAAATACTGGAATCAGTAGTATTGATGCACTTTCTACTTTAATTAGAGGACAAAAACTTCCGATTTTTTCTGGATCAGGACTGCCTCATAATGAACTTGCGGTTCAAATTGTCAAACAAGCAAAAATAGCAGAAGGTGATGGGAAAAACTTTTGTATTGTTTTTGCTGCAATGGGAGTAAAAAATGATGTTGCAGATTACTTCAAGCGTTCGTTTGAAGAAGCAGGAGTAGTAGAAAAAGTTGTGATGTTCATTAATCTATCGAATGATCCAATTATTGAAAGAATTTTAACTCCAAGATGTGCTTTAACTGCAGCTGAGTATTTAGCATACAAACACGACATGCATGTTCTAGTAATCTTAACAGATATAACTGCGTATTGTGAAGCTCTGCGAGAATTTTCAAGCAGTAAAGGAGAGATACCTGGCCGTAAAGGCTACCCAGGTTATTTATACTCTGATTTGGCATCTTTGTATGAGAGAGCAGGAATCGTGAAGAATGCAAAAGGATCTGTTACTCAAATTCCTATTCTTACAATGCCAAATGATGATATTACACATCCGGTCCCTGATTTAACTGGGTATATTACAGAAGGTCAAATTGTACTAGACAGAGATTTGCATCAAGTTGGAATTTATCCACCGATTGGAATTCTACCATCTTTATCAAGATTAATGAAAGATGGAATTGGGGCCGGATACACAAGACTTGATCATCAAGATCTAACTAACCAATTATTTGCATCTTACGCGAAAGTACAAGACGCAAGAAGCTTAGCATCTGTAATTGGTGAAGATGAATTAGGAGCTATTGATAAACAATACATTGAATTTGGACATTTGTTTGAAGAACATTTCATTTCACAAGGATTTGAAACAAATCGCTCGATTGAAGAAACATTAGATTTAGGTTGGAATCTATTATCCATTCTTCCGCAGTCTGAACTAGATCGCACCGAAGACGATGTATTAAAAGAATTTTATAACCATGAAAAAGCCTTAAAAATATTCGATATTAAGCAAAAATCGATTATTCGAGAATTGGCTAAATCAAACGAAAGCTAACTATGGCAACTAAACAAGTATTTCCAACCAAAGGCAATCTAATGGCAATTAAGAAAACAAACGTTTTAGCGCATTTAGGATATGATTTAATGGATAGAAAACGAAACATTCTTATCCGAGAAATGATGACATTAATAGGTAATGTAAGGCTGCTTAGGGATGAGATTACAGATACTTATAAAAAAGCTTATCAAGCTCTTCAAGAAGCTAATATTACATTAGGGCTAGGAGTAGTAAACGATATTGCCAAAGAAATCCCCATTGATAATGGATTAAATATTACTTATCGAAGTGTAATGGGTGTAGAAATTCCTAAATTAAGTTATGAGTCTAAACCTATAAATATTAAATATGGAATTGCAAGAACAAACACAAAATTTGACTATGCATATATTAATTTTATTAAAGTGAGAGATTTAACCATTCTTTTAGCAGAAATTGATAATAGCGTATATCGTCTCGCGAATGCGATTCGAAAAAGCAGAAAAAGGGCTAATGCATTAAAGAATGTCGTTATCCCTGAATTCGAAGAAAATATAAAATATATTTCTGATGCTTTAGAGGAAAAAGATCGAGAAGAATTTTCTCGAAAAAAAGTTATCAAGCAACATAAAGAAAATAAATTTTAAAAATATGGAGTATAGATAATAATATCTTTACTCCATTCTCTATGTGGATTTGTCACTCTAATCAGAAAAAAATCTTGACTATTTATGTCAAATAGATAATAATAGTAATAGACTCTTTTATAGGGGTGTGGTGTCAACGGTAGCACGGCAGTCTCCAAAACTGTTTGTACGGGTTCGAATCCTGTCACCCCTGCCATATTATTCAGCCAGAAATGGCATTTTTTATTATTTTAATGAAAGACATTTCAATTTATCATTCTTTTATGTATAATTAAAATATAAAGTAATTATAGAAATTTTACAAGAGGAGGAATTTATGAAAACAAGTCATCGAATCAAAGAATTACGCGGTGTTAATGACCTGCAAGACAAAGTAACGGAAGAAGTCTTGGAAGCATATTACTTTTTAAGAAGAACGGATGAAATCGAGACGATTAACGCTACCCTTGCAATCATTAATGAATACAAAGATATGACCAGTATCTTTTGTGCAAACTGTGCAAAAGATAATTTCTGTGATGATTGCTTTCCAATGAAAAAAAGAGAAATTTTCGAAAAAATCGAAAATTTGTTGATTAATCAAAAGGAAAACCTGCCAGACGATTACAAATAATTAAATCTGATAAAAAAGCCTAATTTAATGGCTTTTTTTCTTTTGTATAAACATTGTTCATTGATTTTAATGATATAATTAATTGTTCAAATTTGAGGTGTTAATAGATGAAAGAAATAGAATTATTAGCTCCTGTTGGAAACATGGACTCTTTGATAGGAGCCATCAATGCTGGGGCAGATGCCGTTTATCTTGCGGGAAAACAATTTGGAGCAAGAAGATATGCTGAAAATTTTAGTGAAGATGAAATTGACTTCATTATCAATTATGCTCACATAAGACAAGTGAAGGTGTATGTCACGATAAATACTTTGATTTATGATGATGAAATTTCATCTCTTTTTTCTTTTACAGATTTTTTAGTTGATCATTTTGTTGATGCGCTTATTATACAAGATATCGGAATTATGAATGAAATGATACAAAGGTATCCTGACACAGACATACATGCATCAACTCAAGTAAACACGTTCAGTTTTGATCAAGCCAAATTTTTGAAAGATTTAGGAGTAAAAAGAATCATCCTTGCTAGAGAAACTTCTATAGCCACCATAAAAGAAATTAAAAATAACCTTGATATCGAGCTAGAAGTTTTTATTCATGGGGCACTATGTGTTTCTTATTCTGGAAATTGTTTGTTTAGTTCAATGAATGGAGGTAGATCTGGAAACCGAGGAGAATGTGCTCAACCTTGTCGACAAAAATATCAATTAGTTAAAAATAATGAAAATATAGGTGATCAAGAATACCTGTTGTCAAATAAAGATTTAATGACGATAGAGTATATTTCTGAGATTATCAATTCCGGTGTCACGTCTTTAAAAATAGAAGGAAGAATGAGAAAATCTGACTACGTTATAACGACTGTTTTAGCATATAGAGCCGCTATAAATAGCCATTTTGATTCAAAATCATCTTTCAATATTGAGTCCAATATTAAGGACTTGAATCTTGTTTTTAATAGGATGAATACAAAGGGATATATTTTGAATGAAAACCCCAATAACATTAATAACTCTTTTCGACCTAACCATATAGGTGTCGAAGTTGGTGTTGTTCAATCCTATGATAGAGGTAAAACTACAATTTTACTCTCAGATAGACTACAAGTTGGTGACGGTATTAGAATACTTGGCAAATATGATACGGGAGATCGGGTTTCAAAAATAATGAAAAATGGTGTTTCTGAAAGTGTTGCTTATCGGTCAGATATTATAATTATTGATTTAGCAAAAGAAGTGGAAAAGGACTCAATTGTCGTTAAAACAATGGATTTAGATTTGGTAAATAGCACAAAAAAATATCTTAATCCAAACTATAAATTGCTTTCTTTAAAAGGAAAATTAAAAGCATTAATTGGGTCACCATTAAGTGTGACCATTGAATTTCAAAATGACAAACCTGTTATATTTAATGCTGAATATATTGTGCAAAAGGCTCTAAATAATTCAACTGAGAAAGTAAATATTGAAAGACAAATGAATAAACTTGGAGAAACTCCTTTCTATTTTGAAACACTATCATTTGAACTTGATGAAAATATATTTATTCCGACGCATATTTTAAGTGATTTAAGACGAGAAGTAATTAAATCAACTATTGAAAAATTAATCTATCGAAATTCGCGCATTAAAAAAACCCGACTTCTTTCAAAAAATTCAAATCTAAATTTAGATTCATTTCAACTATCTGTTAAAGTTGAAACCATGGATCAGTTTTTAATTGCTATTTCTAAAGGAATTAAAACAATATACTATTCTGAAAAAATCAAATATAATTTTTTGGAGGTTAAATCAACTAAATTTGTCAAAATTTTAGATAGGATTTCGCCTAATTTAGAGATTATATCAGATTCTGAAAATTTACTAATTCAAAACTTAGGGCAGTTGAAAATTGTCAAAAAAAACATGATTGATTCTAATTTTTTTATAAATGTTACAAATTTTTATACTTTAAAACTACTTCATGATTTGCAAATTCATTCAGTAACGTTATCTCCAGAACTTCAAAAGCATCAAATCGAAGAATTAATAGACGCATACACGAAGCAATTTTATGAGCTCCCAAATGTAACAGTTGTAGGATATGGGAAAATCGATTTAATGATTTCAAAACACTGTCCAATTTCTTCCGTTGAAGTTCAAAATTCAAAAACTTGCTCTTTATGCGATGGAAATAATTACGGTTTAAAAGATCATTTTGGGAATATTTACCCAATTGTTAAAGAAAGAAACTGTCATGTTCGGATTTTGCATTCTCATGCTTTAAATTTAATTGAGTATGTAAATTTTTTTAAATTAGTGGGTGTTTCAAATCTGAGATTGGATTTTACAACTGAATCAAAAAAAGAAACGTCTGAAATTATTGACGCGTTTTTAAATTCTATTAATGATGAAGATTTTAAAATGCCAAATTTACTATATACTTACGGTAGATTTGTAAAGTAAAACTACCATCGTTAATATTTCCTAATGATTAAAAGGAATTATTCTGTTTATTATTCATTATTTGTTTTGAAAATTTTTTTGTTATTATATTTTATGTATATCTATATATAAGGTTATATAGACTGTCTTATCTTTAACATTCATTTTTATTTTGAATTACTATTTTTTATGTTTCCGTTTATAAGGCAATGCATTTCCATATTTTTAAATCTTTATTTTTTTTTTTAATATGATATAATTAAATGGACTGAAAGCGTTTTATACGAGAGGAGAACATTATATGATAGAATATTCTACAGAATTTTTGAAAAACGTGATTATTTTAGGACACTTAGGAAGCGGTAAAACATCTTTGATAGAGTCTTTGGCGTGTGCATCTGGATGTACAGAAAAAAAAGGCGAAGTCGAAAAGAAGAATACTATTTCCGACTTTACTCAAGAAGAGCAAGCAAGACAATCTTCTTTATCATCAAGTATTGTACCAATTGAATTTAAGAATTTTAAATTTAACTTTTTAGATGCTCCTGGAGCTGATGAAATGATTGGTGACGTCACTTACGCTCTTAAAGCGGCAAGCGGGGCAGTGTTGGTTTTAGATGCTACAAAGGGCATTGAAGTCGGCGCAGAAAAAATGTGGTTAGAAATTAGGAAACATCAATTACCCGCCATTATTTTTGTCAATAAGATGGATAAAGACAATGTTAAATTTGATGAGGTATTAGAAAACATTAAATCTAGATTGGGAAAACAAGCAGTACCTTTCTGCTTACCAATTGGGAAAAAAGATGAATTTAGTGGTTTTGCCGATATCGTTGAGTTAAAAGCTAGAATTTATGATGGAAACTCATGTGTCGATGGAGAAATTTATGAAGATAAAATGGAACGAGTTCAAAAACTCCGCCAAGATTTAGTTGAAGCTGTTGCCGGTTCTGATGAATCATTATTAGAAAAATACTTTAATGGTGAAGAATTGACGATGGCAGAAATCAAAAAAGGGCTTCATTTAAGTGTTCTTTCTGGAGAGGCTGTTCCAATTATGGTTGGATCTGCAACAAAAGACGTTGGGCCACTTACTTTACTTCATATGATATCGGAGTATTTTCCAAGTATTTCTGAATTACAACCAAGTAAAGGAACAAAAGTAGACAGCGACGATGTTGTTGAAAGAAAATTTATCGATTCAGCACCTTTTTCGTCTTATGTCTTTAAAACTATGATTGATCCTTTTGTTGGAACAATTAATATTATGCAAGTTCGATCCGGAACAATACGAAAAGATCAAGAAGTTTATGTTTCGAGCACGGGAGAGACTGCAAAAGTTGGACAATTATTCTTGCTCATGGGAAAAACACAAATTTCTGTTGATGTTGTTCATCCAGGAGATATTTGTGCAGTAGCAAAAATGGATGGAGTAGTAACTGGTGCAACCTTATCAGATAAAAAAGCTATTATTATATATCCTAAAACCGAAACCCCTTCTCCTACTATGTATTTAGCGGTTCATCCTAAAAATAAAGCGGATGAGGATAAACTTTCAAACGCCCTTTCAAAATTGCAATTAGAAGATAGTACATTTGAAATTAAAAGAAACAAAGAAACAAGTCAATTATTAATCGGCGGACAAGGAATTATTCATTTAGGATATATCATAGATAAAATGAAAAATATGTTCAAAGTAGACTTAGAAGCTCAAGATCAACAAATTGTATATCGTGAGACGATTAAAGCTATAGCTACCGCAGAAGGTAGATATGTTAAACAATCAGGCGGTTCTGGTTATTATGGAGTTGTTGTAATGCGCTTTGAACCAACAGATAAAGAATATGAGTTCTCAGAAGAAGTATTCGGAGGAGCGGTTCCTAGAAACTATTTTCCAGCAGTGGATAAAGGACTTCAAGAAACGTTAGAACACGGTATTTTAGCAGGTTTTCCAGTAATTGGAGTTCATGGAATCTTAACCGATGGAAAATATCATAACGTTGATTCTAATGAACTTTCCTTTAAAATGGCTGCAGGGATTGCATTTAAAGAAGCTTGTAAAACAGCGAAACCTTCAATATTAGAACCGATTCATAAAATAGTCGTTACAGTTAAAGATGAATACATGGGCGATGTTTTGGGCGATGTGAATAAAAGAAGAGGTAGAGTACTTGGAATGGAACCAGCAGATGATGGTTATCAAAAAATCGTTGCAGAAGTTCCAGAAGCAGAAATTACTAAATATACGATTGATTTAAAAGCGATGACTCAAGGATCTGGTACATTTACAAGAGAATTTGTTCGATATGAAGAAGTTCCTGGGAATTTAGTTCCGAAAATCATTGAAGATCATAAAAAACAAAACTAAAATTAAAATACAAACAAAAATGTCAGAATTTTTCTTTCGAGAAAAGCTGACATTTTTTATTTATTTTCACTAAAAACAAAAATCACGAAATAAGGCACTAAATCATAATTTTTTTTAATAAATAATGAAAATGAACTTTCTATCGAGAATCAATATCTTGCCGATTTATTTTATAAAATTAAAGCCTTGTTTTTTTGATAATTAGTCAAAATGTCTTTACAAAGAAGGTCCAATTAACTATAATTATATAAAAGCAACAAAAATAATAAGGAGGATTTATGAAAAAATTATTAGTATTAGTTTTTGCGTTGATATTTGCGGTTTCATTTTCAATAAATAAAACCGAAGTTAATGCACTGGACGAAACATTTGAAATTGCAATGATTACAGACTCTGGAACTATCGATGATGAATCATTTAACCAAGGAACTTATGAAGGAATTATTGAATTTTGTACTACAAACAGTTTAACGTACAAATATTATAAACCTTTAGAAGTTTCTGACGATGCATATCTTGATGCAATTGAACTTGCCATTGCTGGTGGAGCTCAAGTCGTTGTTACTCCTGGATATTTATTCGAATCTAGTATTTATGCTGCTCAAACTCTTTATCCAGACGTAAAATTTATTTTAATTGATGGAGAACCTCATACTGCTGATTACGCAACTTATGAAACAACTTCAAACACTCTAAGTATTCTTTTCAATGAACACGAGTCAGCATTCTTAGCTGGATACGCTGCAGTTTATGAAGGATATACTAAATTAGGATTTACCGGTGGAATGGCTGTTCCTGCAGTTGTTAAATTTGGAATAGGATTCGTAGCTGGAGCTTATTACGCTGCAGATGAACTAGATGTTACTATTGAATTAGGAAATGACACATATCATTATTTTGGTGATTTTGCTGCAAGTGATGAACATAAAAACTTAGCTTCAAGTTGGTATGTAAGCGGAACTGAAATTATATTCGCTGCAGCTGGCGGAGCAGGATCAAGCGTTATGGCTGCTGCTGCAGACAATGACGCAATGATGATTGGCGTTGACATTGATCAATCTGGACAATCCGATACTGTTTTAACATCTGCTATGAAAATGTTAGCAAACGCTGTTCAACAAGGTCTTCAAGCTTATTTAGATGACGAATTTGTTGGTGGAGTTACAGAAGTTAAAGGCGCTGAAAATGATGGAGTTGGACTTCCAATGGATACTTCAAGATTTACAACCTTTACACAAGCACAATACGACGCAATTTATGCTAAATTAGTTGATGGAACTGTAGTTGTTCCTGCAAATTATACTGATTTAGTAACTTTCTTGGGAGATGCTACAGACTATCCTTCAGAAAATACTATTCTTGGTATTGTCGAACCTTCAAATGCATGGATTTATATAGTTATCGGTATTGCAGTTGTTGGAATCGCTGGAGCAGTATTCTTTTTCACAAAGAAAAAATAAATTTTTAATTGATTAAAAATAAAGATTGGACTTGTAATGAGTTCAATCTTTTATTATTTGGAGGATTAATTTCACTATTTTCTATTCAAATAAAATAAAATTATGATATAATCGAGAAGAGGTGAAACGCTATGGATTACATTGTTGAAATGATAAATATCACTAAAGATTTTCCTGGAATTCGAGCTAATGATAATGTGACGCTTCAACTTAAAAAAGGTGAAATTCACGCTTTGCTTGGGGAAAACGGTGCAGGGAAGTCCACTTTAATGAGTATCTTATTTGGCCTTTATCGTCCGGAAGAAGGAATCATCAAAGTAAGAGGTGAAGAAGTAAAAATCCAAAATCCAAATGATGCAAATAATTATGGAATCGGTATGGTCCATCAACATTTTAAATTAGTCCATAATTTTACTGTAACTCAAAACATTATTTTAGGATTTGAAGATACAAAATTTGGCTTTTTAAAATATGATAAGGCTGAAAGCAAAATTACTAAATTAAGCGAACAGTATAACCTGAAAGTAGATATTAATGCACTCATTTCTAACATTAGTGTTGGGATGCAACAACGAGTTGAAATTCTAAAAATGCTTTATAGAGATGCTGACATTTTAATTTTTGATGAGCCGACCGCAGTTTTAACTCCACAAGAGATTGAAGAACTCATGGGAATCATGAAAGGTCTTGCTAAAGAAGGGAAATCAATCATTTTAATTACACATAAATTAAATGAGATAAAAATTGTTGCCGATCGTTGTACTGTATTAAGAAAAGGAAAATACATTGGAACGGTTGACGTTAATAAGACTTCTGTTGAGAAAATGGCAGAAATGATGGTTGGAAGGAAAGTGCAATTTACCGTAACCAAAGAATTGGCAAAACCACAAGAAATTGTTTTAGAAGTTACAAATTTAAATGTATATAATCACATCTTAAACAAGCACTCTGTTAAAGATGTAAGTTTTAATGTTCGAAAAGGTGAAATTTTATGCATCGCAGGGATTGAAGGCAATGGGCAATCTCAATTAGTAGAAGGATTAACAGGATTATCAAATTTAAATGATGGGTCTATTATTTTGAATGGAATTGATATTACTCATTGTTCCGTTCGTGAGCGAAACAATGCAGGAATTTCACACATTCCAGAAGATAGACACAAACATGGGTTGGTATTAGATTATAGTTTAGAAGAAAATTTAATTTTAGAAACATATTTTACAGATCGATTTCAAAAAAAACATTTTCTTAATTTTTCTGAAATCAGACTTAACGCTATAGATTTAATAAAACAATTCGATATTCGAAGTGGAAGAGGGCCTATTACTTCAGTGAGAAGTATGAGCGGTGGAAATCAACAAAAAGCTATTGTTGCCCGAGAAATTTCACGAGACAATGATTTGTTAATCGCTGTTCAACCGACCAGAGGTCTGGATGTTGGCGCAATTGAGTACATTCACAAACAATTAATTTCTTTAAGAGACGAAGGAAAAGCTATTTTATTAATATCTTTAGAACTAGATGAAGTAATGAATGTATCAGACCGTATTATGGTCATGTATGAAGGTCAAATTGTTGGAGAATTTGATCCAAACGTTGTAACAGAAAACGAATTAGGATTATATATGGCGGGTTCTAAGAGGGGGAAAACATTATGAATGATGAAAAAGCCTCTCGCTCTATAATTGAAACTTTAAAAGCTATTTCTTTAAAGGTGCTTCGATTTGTTCTTAAACACGTTTACGGAATTATTACTTCAATTGCTTTAATTTACTTAATTTTCTTTTTACCTAAAACGATTTATGGAAACACAGAATGGATGAATATTAATAGAATTATTCTAATTGTGGTTGCTTTTCAATATCTATTCTATCGAATTTTTCTTTACTTTAAACAAAACAGAAAAAATGTTTCTAGTGAAAATAAAAATTTAATCAATATTTTAGGTAGCGTCATAGCAATTTTAATTGGTTTTATTTTCGGATTAATTTTAATGCTTATTGTCAATCCTTCTCAAGCACTTGAAGGATTTTCCATCATCATTATTGGGGGATTTAACGAAGGCTTTGAAAGCATTGGGAATATGATTTATTTTTCAGTTCCAATAATTTTGACAGGTTTAAGTGTTGCGTTTGCGTTTAGAACAGGATTGTTTAACATTGGTGCAACTGGTCAACTTACCATGGGAGCATTTACAGCGGTATATATTGGCGTTAAATGGTCTGCACTTGGAGAAATTAGCCCTATATTACACTGGGGAGTAGCTATTCTTTTTGCTTTGATAGCAGGAGCAGTTTGGGGTGCCATTCCAGGATTTTTAAAGGCATATCGAAACGTGAATGAAGTGGTATCTGCAATCATGCTAAATTACGTAGCAATGTACTTAAACACTTATTTAATAAAAAAATATATTTATAATCAATCTTATGCAAGAGCAATGGATATCAAAGCCACTGCAGCTACTCCAGATTTAAATTTGCAATATCTTTTTCCAAATACAAGTATAAATGCCGGAATTATCGTCGCTATAGTGGTTGTGATTATTTTGTATATTATACTAAATAAAACAACATTTGGATATGAATTAAAAGCGGTTGGGTTTAATCGTGAAGCAAGTAGATATGCTGGAATGAACGCCAAACGGAATATTGTTTTATCCATGATGATAAGTGGCGCAGTTGCAGGGCTTGCAGGTGCGATGATTTTCCTTGTTATTGGGAAAAATTTAAAACCGGAAAATGTTTTATTATCTGAAGGATTTACTGGAATTGCGATTAGTTTGTTAGGATTAAGTAGTCCTTTTGGAGTATTGATAGCAGGGTTATTTTTTGGATCGCTACAGCAAGGCGGATATTATTTACAGTTACTTAATTTTAAACCTGAAATTATTGATATTATTATAGCTGTCATTATTTATGTAAGTGCACTTGGACTTATTATTCAAAAATTGGTTTTATTCTTCATGAAACGAAAGGAAACTAAGGTAAAACAAGCTAATGATTCTCTCGAAGGGGGGGATAAATAATGACATTTATTGATATTTTATATTATTTATTACCTCTTGTAATTGCCTCCGCCGTTCCGCTGGCGTTAGTAGCGCTTGGAGCGCTGTTTAGCGAAAGAAGCGGTGTTGTAAATATTGCACTTGAAGGAATTATGTTAATGGGAGCTTTTGTTGGTGCGATTGCAATTCAACAATTGGAAAAAACCTCATTAAACTTGCAAATCATAGCTTTATTAGGCTTGCTGATTGGAGCTTTTGTTGGAATCCTATTCTCGCTTTTTCATGCATTCGCAGCAGTAAACATGAAAGCAAATCAAATCATCAGTGCAACAGCGTTAAATATGTTTGCACCTGCATTTGCAATCTTCATGGCGCGTACATTTCTTGGAACACAAAAAGTCACGATTCAAGGATCTTACAAGATTAGAGAAGTTCCAATTTTGTCTGATATTCCGATTATTGGAGATATTTTCTTTAAAGGAGCCTATTTATCAACTTATGTAGGTATTTTAATCTTTATTATTGCAGTGATTGTTCTTTATAAAACAAAACAAGGTCTAAGGTTAAGAAGTTGTGGTGAAAATCCTCAAGCTGCAGATTCGTTAGGAATCAATATTTACCGAATTCGATATGCTGGAGTCATGGTATCGGGAGCTCTTGCTGGAATGGGCGGTGTAATATTCGTTCTTAGTTTTGCAGCAAACTTTAATGCGACCGTTGCTGGTTTTGGATTCCTAGCACTTGCGGTATTGATATTTGGTAACTGGAAACCAAGCAAAATTATTTATGCTGCCTTATTCTTTGGAGCGATGCGAGTAATTTCAAGTTCGTATTATGTTATCTCGTTTTTAAATAATTTTAATTTAACCTCTGAAATATACTCTATGATTCCTTATGTTGCAACACTTGTAGTACTAGCTTTTGTTTCGAAAAAAAGCGCCGCACCTCTTGCAGCGGGAGAGCCTTACGATTCCGGAAAAAGATAATTTTTTTAGGGGCAAATCCATATCTTGGATTTGCCCCTTTTTTTTGAATTAAGTAAAAAAACATCGTATTTATCTTGACATGTTTTTATCGATTTGATAAAGTATTACGTGTGGTAGAGTAATTTATTAAAGAAATTAGGAGATTTTATGGAAAAAATTGGATTATTGATTGATAGCACTACATTAACAAGAGAAGAAATTGCTAATTATCCTTTTGTAAAAGTTGCACCACTTGGTGTAACCATCGATGGAATTGATTACATTGAGCCCGATTTATCAACAGAAGATATGAAAAAATATTTACATACAGCAAAAAAAATGACGACAAGTCAACCTTCCCCAGGAAAATTCTTAAAATTATATCAAGAATATTTTAATGAAGGATACACTCATGTATTGGTTGTAACTTTATCTGAAAAACTTAGTGGTACATACCAATCAGCAATGATTGCTAAAACGATGGTTGATTTTGATTTGGAAATCAGCGTTCATTCAGCAAAAATAGCTTCTTTTGGGGTGGCGCTTGGTGTTAATTTACTTTCACAAATGATTGAAGAGGGAACAACCTTTTTAAAATTAACAGCGAGGTATCAAGCGTTATTTAATAATACGGTATTGATGTTTACACTTGCAGATTTAATGCATTTATTTAGAGGCGGAAGATTAAGCAAAGTTCAGGCATTGCTTGGTACGGTTCTAAGAATTAAGCCAATTGTTGAAATGATTGAAGGCAAACTTCAATTAACAAAAAAAGAACGAACAAATATTGCATGTTATGATTACTTCATGACATTTATTAAAGATTTTTACGAAAAATATGACCATGTGTACGTTGACATTATTCATATGAATCGTATTGAATGGGCAGAAAAAATGAAAAATGAAATTAATGAAAAATATCCAAAAATACAATTGCATCTTACTGATTATGTAAGTCCCGTCTTTTTTGTTCACTTAGGGGATCAGGGTTTTGGAATAGCAATTGTAGCAGAATAAATAATGATAAGATTTGTATTGTTGAAAATACAAATCTTTTTTTCTTATATCTGAAACTTATAGCAAATAACGCTTGACTTTTAAGTGCCAATTTAGTAAACTATAAATTGCGAAAAACTACATGGCGGTTGTGGCGAAGGGGTTAACGCATCGGATTGTGGCTCCGACACTCGTGGGTTC
>JAHIRM010000028.1 GCA_018818595.1 Bacillota bacterium | reverse complement strand
TATCATTTTTGAAAATTGTTGGATTCCATCTTTATATTGGGGAGGATTTTCACCTTGGATTAATGGTAAGGCATATTCAAGAAATTTATCTGTAATTCCGTTTCCTTCTTTGTTTATCATATCCAGTGGAACGGTTTTTTCTTGATTAGCACAATCAGATAAAGGATGAAGTCCATACTCGATTTTATAAGGATTTGAACTTACCCGATTCAATGTAATCATTAAATCGGTTTCGTGACGTAATACAGCATTTACAGCGTGTCTTCCAACAAGAATTGCTTCCTCTACATCCGTTAAACTTTGGATGTGACTAGCCGCTCTTTGTGTCGATCCAAATTCAACAGATCTCGAAGGAATTCCTAAATCGGCTGAAACAATATTCGCAAGTTTTGCACTTACTCCACCTAATTGAAAATGCCCAAAAGCGTCTTTTAATCCGGAACTCGAACTAATGAAAATTCCTTCTTCATTTGTTATTCCTTCTGAAACCGCAATTAAACATTGTTTTTTCTCATGATATACTCTTTTGATATCTTCTTTAAATTGCTCCACAGAAAAAGGAATTTCAGGAAGATAAATCAAATCAGGCCCATATCCACTAATGGAGGCTATCGATGATGCCGCTGTAAGCCAGCCTGCGTGTCTACCCATAATTTCAACAATAGTTACTTTACCATTTGGATAAGCCAACATATCGTAACTAATTTCCATAATAGTATTTGAGATAAATTTTGCTGCACTTCCAAACCCTGGAGTATGATCAGTAAAGGGTAAATCATTATCTATGGTTTTTGGAATCCCTATTATAAAGCAATCATAATCAATGTGACTCATATAATCCGCTATTTTATAACAAGTATCCATAGAATCATTTCCGCCATTATATAGGAAATACCGGATATTATATTTTTGAAAAATATAAAGAAGTCGTATATAATCTGAATCATCTTCACGAAAATCTTTCATTTTATACCTAACAGATCCAAAAGCTGAACCAGGGGTATGTTTTAAAAGTTCGATATCTTCTTCTTTTTGCTTATTAATAAAGATGAAATCTTCGTTTAGCGCTCCTTTAATTCCATGTCTCATACAAATTACTTCACCAATTTCTTGGTGATGTTTTAAAGCTTCTGTAATCACTCCATAAGCGGAAGCATTAATAACACTAGTAGGTCCACCAGATTGACCATATAGTAAATTCCCTTTTAATTTCGCCATAAATCTCATCTCCTTGCGCTTCCATACTATAATATCAAATTATATTAAAACAAAAAAGAGATTTTCACTTTTTTTTACTGGTTTAGTGAAAAACATTTCTATTTTTACAAATCGACTCAAAATATGAGGTTTTTGTGAAGATTTGCATTATCCCAATATTTGCCATGATTTAACCGTATATTAGACAGAAAACAAACAGGAGGATATTAAAATGAAAAGAAATATTATGAAAGCTTTACTTGTTTTAGGATTTGTAATAATTGGTGGTTTTACTTTAACGCTTGTAAACGTTAGTGCAGAATCTGTATACGACGATGTTGTTGTAGAATTAGATACTGTCACAGATGAAACAAATACTAGTTATACCATCGAAGAAATGTTAAATTACGCACTTCAAGATGAGTATTTAGCTAGAGCTGAATACCTTGCAATTATTGAAACGTATGGTGAAATTCGTCCTTTCACAAATGTAATACTTGCGGAAGAAACACATATTAATTTATTGCTTCCTTTATTTGAAACATATGGAGTTACAGCAACAATAGATAATTCTGCAAATTACGTTGTCATTCCAGAATCAATCACTGCTGCGTATGCAACAGGAATCGATGCTGAACAAGCAAACATTACTATGTATGAAACTTTCTTAGCACAAACTGATTTACCAGACGATATTAAAAATGTATTCACTTATTTAAGAGATGCATCTATGAACCATTTAAATGCTTTTGAAAAAGATCATTACAGTTGCTTAGGAACTGATATGGTCAATCAAATAAAAAATCAATTTAGAAAAGGCAATCAAAATGGAACGGGAGAACAAACTATGAATCAATACAAAGGTAGCAATGGTAATCAAGGAACCGCTTATGCTTATAGCAAAACATCAGAATTTGAAGGAGTTTGCCCAAACTTGTAATAAATGAAAGACTTATAAACAATAAAAAGAATAATCGAGAATCGTCGGTTATTTTTTTTGTGGAACGATTTCCACATTTTTGTTTTATAAATCCATTCTGTATGTTAAAATAAAATAAACACCATACAATAGTGAAGGATGATGAATATGGCAAATATTAAAGAAGTTGCAAAAAAAGCAGGCGTTGGAATCGGAACCGTATCGAGAGTCATTAACAATTCTGGATATGTAAAAAAAGAAACTCGCGAAAAAGTTGAGAAAATTATTAAGGAAGTCAAATACTATCCAAATGAAATAGCAAGATCAATGACAACTCAACGAAATAATATCGTAGCTTTTTTACTTCCTAGTAGTTTGCATTTGTTTTTTGGAGAATTATTGTATCATGTGGAAGAAGAATTATTTAAGTCCGGTTACAAAGTAATGCTTTGTAATTCAAGTGAAAAAATTGAAAAAGAAATTGTATATTTAGATATGTTAAGAAATAACCGCGTAGATGCAGTCATTTTGCTTACAAACAATGATATTGAACAATATTTAGATAACACTTTGCCAATTCTCTCCTTTGATCGCAGGTTTACAAACATTCCTTTTGTAGCAAGTGACAATTATCAAGGTGGTATTTTAGCCGCAAAAAGACTTATAAAAAAAGGCTGTAAAAATTTTATGTTTATTGGTGATGATGCTCAAGGAGATAACACACCGGTTATTACAGAAGTAACCAAAAGAAGAAAAGGTTTTATTGAATATCTTGCAAATAATGGCATAACAAACATTACAAACATTGAATATCCACTAGGTGATTATTTTGTAAATCCGGAAGAAATTTACAAAATGATTTCAGTATACCCTGACGTTGATGGGATATTTACCGTTTCAGATGCTGTTGCCTATGCAGTTATCAAAGCACTAGAAAAAATGAATAAACGCGTACCAGAAGACGTTAAAGTGATAGGTTTTGATGGAGGAAGAAGCTTTTTAAATTTAGGAAAACGAATTACTTCTATTTCTCAATCTCCCCAATTAATTGCGAAAGCCATAAGTAGTATTATCACTAATTTCTATGCCAAAAAACCCATTGAAAACATCATTATTCCAGTTTGTTTTTCCGAAGGTGAAACTGCATAAAACAAAAAAAGAATTTTTTTTCCGAATTTCGTTTGACATCAGATTTAAAGAATGATATAATCCATTTGTAAGCGCTATTATTTTTTTACACCGATATGGAAACCTTTCCATAGACTTAAGAAGGGATCATTCATGCCAATTAAACATAAATTTGATTTCGATTTAAGTAAAATATACGATGTAGTTATCATAGGTGAAATTCTTGTTGACATCATTACTGATGACGATTTTAATAAAAGCTACCAATTATACGGTGGAAGTTCTGCCAATATCGCTTTAAATTTAAGACAATTAGGAATTCATTCTAAATTATATGGAAGCGTAGGAAACGATACTTTTGGATCTTTTTTGCTAGACAACTTAAACAATCATCAAATTAACTATAATGTTAACATAGTTCAAAAACCTACTTCTTTTGTAAAAGTTAATAAAAATGCATTATCTCCAACTCCTTCTTTTCATCGAAGTGCAGATTATTTCATTCCTTTTACAAGTGAATTAGAACAAGACTTAGCTCAAACAAAAATACTTCATTTTTCTTTTTGGCCTTTATCAAATGAGCCTAGCAGATCTACCTTGTTAAAATCCATTCAAATCGCAAAAGAACATCATGCCTTAATTGGTTTTGACCCTAATTATCATTCCATGCTTGATGATTCTATCCAATCTAATTTGACTTTATTAAAAGATATTTGCCAATACGTAGATATTATCAAACCAAGCTTTGATGATTCCAAACGAATTTTTGGAGATTGTTTTTCCATAGATCAACTTTTAACAAAATACCAAAAGTTAGGATGCAAACTTATTATCATGACTCTAGGTGAAAAAGGGTTGATTGCTAAATATAAAGATTCTATTATTTCATTTCCTACTTATGCTACTGAAATACTTGATTCTACAGGCGCAGGAGATGCATTTTGGAGTGGATTATATGGAGGCCTTTGTCAAGGAGAATCGATAGAAAATGCAATATCATATGGTCTTCAATGCAGCGCTTTAAACTTAAAAGTAATTGGCGCAAATGCTAATTTACCTGAAATTAATCAAATTAAATCTATGGTCGAAAGCAGGTAAAAATATGTATATCGCGTTTTTAAATCCTCAAGGTAATTTTGATAAATTCGATTCTTATTGGACGATGCACCCTGATTTTGGTGGCCAATTGGTTTATGTAAAAGAAATCGCTTCTTCTCTTGCTAAACTTGGACATCAAGTAGATATTATCACAAGACAATTTGATGATGGTGTTTTTCCTGAATTTAAGAATTCCTTTGATTTTTATGATTCAGAAAAGCAAGTAAGAATTGTAAGAATTCCTTGCGGTCCTACTACTTTCTTAAATAAAGAATATTTGTGGGATTATTTATCTGAATGGACTGAAAATATCATAAAATTTTTTGAAAATCAAGATAAGCTTCCAGACTTTCTTACAGGGCATTATGGAGATGGCGGTCTTGCATGTGCAATGATTAAACAAAGATTACATATTCCATATTCTTTTACTGGGCACAGCTTAGGTGCACAAAAACTAGATAAAATTGGTTTTACTTTAGAAAATTTTTCAGTCTTAGATGAAAAATATAAATTGTCCAAAAGAATCCTTGCTGAAAGAATTGCTATAAACAACGCAGATATTATTTTTGTTTCCACGAAACAAGAAAGAGATGAACAATATTTTCATCCTTTATATCAAGATGTTTCTGAAAAGAAATTACGAAGTGAAAGCTTTGTTATAAGCCCTCCTGGGGCAAACACTTCAACATTTTCTGAAACAAAAACAGAAAGCGACGCTTCGATATTTGATAAAATTCAAAAAGTGATTGAAAGAGATATTTCTGCCTCTCGAATCCGTTTTTCATTTATCATTCTAGCAAGTCGTCTGGATGCTAAAAAAAATCACATTTCGTTACTGAAAGCTTACGCAATGGATACCAATTTACAACTTAAATCAAATTTAATTATCTCTTTAAGAGGAATTCAAAATGCATTTATAGACTACTCAAACGCTAAAAAAGACGAGCTTTCTATTTTAGATGACATGATGAAGATTATTACCGATTATCATTTGATTGGAAAAGTCTGCTTTATTAGTGTTGATTCACAACAAGAGTTAGCTGCACTTTATAAATACTTGTCTTATCAAAAATCTGTTTTTGCTCTTACTTCTTTGTATGAACCTTTTGGACTTGCTCCGATTGAAGCAATGTGTTCAGGTTTGCCAGTTGTTGTAACTAAAAATGGCGGTCCAAGTGATGTGCTTTTGGAAAACAACGAATCTTTTGGCGTTTTAGTAGATCCTTTAAATCTTCTAGATATTCAAAAAGGGCTTCATGAAGTTTTTACTCATTATTTGTTTTATAAATCACAAGGTAAAAAACGTGTGGCATCAAAATATACATGGGATGCTTCGGCCTTGACCTATTATCAGGCAATCGTTAAATCACTTACATTAAACAATAAAGAAACATGCAAGCCCATTCCAGATTGCTTTGCAACCCCAAATCTTCAAACAAACGAATTAAATTATTTAAAAAATAAACTATTTAATCAAAAAGATGGAGAGTGTCTATGAGTAAAACACAAGTAAAACCCAAAAAGTTTTTTTTCAAACTTTGGATTTTAATTTTAGCAATCCCAATTGTATTTATTTACATTCCTATTCGAAACATCGTTTTACTTTCTATCAAATTATATTATAATTTCAAAATTCTAGTTTTAAAAATAAAGCTTACTAATTTAAATCGCAAAGAACAAAACAGAATGAATAAACAAAAAATCATAGAAATTAGTGATAATATTCTTGTTTTTCGTAATAAAACGTTATTTCCAATCAAAGAAAATAAATATACAGGCCAAAATAAAACATTAATATATTTGGATGATCACATTTCAGGATATACCAATAAAGCTCATAATAATCGTATCTTTATTTATTTTTTACTTCCTTCGTTAGGTGCATTCCTTGTTTTTGTTTTCACTCCTTTTATTATGGGTATTTATTATTCCATGACAAATTGGACTGGATTAAATACCGGTCACGAAACCTTTGTTTGGTTTCAAAACTATAAAACATTACTAAAAGATTATGCTTTCTTTTATTCATTCTACCGAACTGCTATTTACTCTGTTTTAAATATAGTTGTAATTAACGTTGTTGCTTTCTCACTTGCATTACTTGTTACCCAAAAATTAAAGCTGAAAAACATTTACCGGGCTGGTTTTTTTATGCCTAATCTGATTGGTGGTTTGGTTTTAGGGTATATTTGGCAATTTGTCTTTAATAATGCCGTAACAGCAATTGGTGGAGCATTTTCTGGCAGCTTAATAATTGATAGTCAAACAGCAATGTTTGCTTTAATTGTTGTTGTTACTTGGCAATATGCGGGATACATCATGATGATTTACATAGCCGCCATTCAAAACGTTCCTCAAGATTTGGTGGAAGCAAGTCAAATTGATGGAGCTACTGCATTACAACGATTGCGTCATATTACTTTTCCACTTGTAGCTCAAGCCTTTACCGTATCATTGTTCTTGACACTTGTTACATCTTTTAAACAATTTGATACCATCTCTAGTTTAACCGCAGGAGGACCACCTACTTTGCTTCCTGGTTGGATTGCAGATATGTATAATCTATCCTATGCTCCAGCAGTTAAATCGTTAAATTTAATGGCCATCAATATCTATAATGAAGCCTTTGTATTTTCTAAAATGGGTGTAGGACAAGCAAAAGCAATTATATTCTTTATCGCATTACTAGGATTTTCAATTGTTCAGGTTAATTACAATAAAAAAAGAGAGGTGGAATTATAATGAAAAAATTCTTCCGCGGAAAAATCTTTCTTGAAATTATTGCGTTTTTATTGCTAATTGCCTTTTTCTTACCTTTCTTTATTATTGTAATAAATGCTGGAAAAACTTCATCAGAAATCATTAATACTCCACTTGCTTTACCTTCAGACTTTCTTCAGTTTTTTAGAAATGTAATTATGATATTTAACAATGATAACGTTAAATATTTCGAAGCATTCTTTAATTCCATTATTATCACTTCCGCAAGTTTAATAGCCATAGGCGTTTTCAGTGGTATGGCTGCTTGGGTTTTAGTTCGAACGAAAACAAAGTATTCTTACTTAATTTTTATGTTCTTCTTAAGTGGAATGGTTATTCCTTTCCAAGTTGTTATGTTACCACTTGTCAGTTTACTTGAAATCTTAACAAATTTAACTGGCATTCCTTTAAAAGATACTTACCAAGGTGTCATTCTAGCTTATATAGGCTTTGGAGCACCTCTTAGCATCTTCTTGTTTCACGGTTTTATTAAGTCAATTCCTATTGATATTGAAGAAGCTGCAATCATTGATGGTTGTACAAAACCTCAACTTTACTTCCGCATCATTCTTCCTATTTTAAAACCAATATTTGTTACTTTACTTGTTTTAAATGGTATGTGGATTTGGAATGATTATTTACTCCCATTATTAATTATTGGAGTAAATGGTAAAGTTAGAACTCTTCCTTTGGCTGTTGCTAACTTAGCTGGTTCTTACGTTAGAGAATGGGACATGATTCTTACAAGCGTCGTTTTAGCTGCTTTACCAGTAATCGTTTTGTTCTTATTTGCTCAAAAACATATTATTAAAGGAATGACTTCTGGAGCTATTAAATAAATCGTTACTAAACTATCCCGAAATACATGTGAATGAGGTTTAAAATGAAAAATATAATCCGCAACAATCGTACAAATACAACAGAATTATTTATAGATGAATCTATCTTTTCACTTGCAAATGGCATCATGGGTGTAAGAGGTAATTTTGTTGAAGGGTATGGTCTAGATCATTACAAACAAACATATTTAAATGGCTTTTACAATTTATATGATTATAAATACGAAGAAAATTCAGTGAATTTCCCTCAGCAAGGTGAACGTGTTATCAATATTTTAGATGGTCAATCTATTACGTTTTACGTAAAGGAAAAACCGATAAATTTATCTACTTGTACGCTTATTTCTTTAAAAAGAACGTTTGATTTAACAAGTGGTTTCACGATTCGAAAATGCTAATATCAAACAGAAGATGGTTTTATTTTTGAAATTCAAGAGGAGAAAATGGTTTCTTTTTATCAAAAAGAACTTCTTCTTCTTCGAATTCAATTTTCTTCTATTAATTACACAGGTGATGTTTTAATTACTTCTAGTTTGCAACTTCCAGATAATCGAATCGAAAAATCAATGGATCCGAGAATTAATAGTTCTTCTCATAAAGAACTAGATATTTCGAAAAAAACACTGAAAGCTCCTTTTGCTAGTATTTATGCTAGTACTACTAAAAGTCATTTAAATTTAGTTGCATCCATTGCTCACAATCAAGAATTTCAGTATTCATCTACTGATATAGGAATTGATGGATCAATTCTTGTAACAATACATCCCAACACAAAATTTGCTTTTACAAAATATGTTGTCTTTACCACTGATTTAAATCATCAAGATTTAGAAAAAGAAAATTTAACTGTTTTAACTAATGCATTAAATAAAGGTTTTGATTTCTATCTTACAAAACAAAAAGAATATTTGAATTCATTTTGGGAAAAATCAGAAGTGAAAATCATTGGAAACGATTACCTTGATTTCATGATGCATTACAGTTTGTATCAATTAAATGCAAGTCACGCCAATCAAAAAGAATTTAATATTGCTTCTAAAGGGCTAAGCGGCGAGGGATATGAAGGACACTACTTCTGGGATACTGAAATTTATATGTTTCCATTCTTCTTGTATACTGATGCACCTAAAGCAAAATCACTTTTGATGAATCGCTACATACATTTATCACAGGCCAAAGAAGCAGCACTTAAACTAGGAGCAAAAACTGGGGCTAAAATTCCTTGGAGAACCATTAGTGGAAATGAATTATCTCCTTACTTCCCCGCAGGTAGTGCTCAATATCATATTAACAGCGATGTAGCATATACTATTATAAAATACATTGAAGTCACAAACGATTTAGATTTTTTGTTTCAATATGGTTTTGAAATGTTAGTTGAAACCGCTAGATTTTTACTTGATGTTGGAAATTTTTCAAAAGATGGTTTCCATTTAAATTCAGTAACTGGTCCAGATGAATATACAACTCTTGTTAATGATAACTATTATACAAATGCTATGGCGAAATTTCATTTTGAATCAATCGTTTCTTATTTTCAACTTTATAATGAAGATTTAACGAATGTTATTTCTAAAATTAATTTAACCATAAATGAAATAAGAAATTTTGAAAAAGCAGCTAAACAAATGACGTTTTTCTTTGATACAGAAAAAAACATCTATGCTCAAGACGAATCTTTTTTGCAAAAACAAATTCTGGATTTGACTTTGATTCCTAAAGGAAATTTTCCACTTTTATTACATTATCATCCTTTATTTATTTATCGTCAACAAGTACTAAAACAAGCAGATACTCTACTTGCAATGTTTTTATTAAATTTTCACGATGAAGACATCTTACAGGATACATTTAATTATTACTTACCTTTGACGACACATGATTCAAGCCTATCTAAGTGCATACACAGCATCGTTGCAGCAAAACTGGGTGCCACCGATATTGCATATGATTATTTGTTAGATGTAGTCAAAATTGATTTTGAAAACACTTATAACAATACCGATCATGGTTTACATATTGCGAATTTAGGTGGATCTTATTTAGCCATACTTCATGGATTACTTGGACTTAGAACCGAATATAATAATCTCCTTATTCACCCAGTTTTGCCAAAACAAATTACAGGCTTTGAATTGAAAATTTTTTATAAAGGAGTAAATCTTCACTTTTTGGTGAATCGACAACTTTCCATATATGTCGATAAACCAATTCAAATTGGTGTTTACAATGAACTTGTTTTCATAGAAAACGAATACCATTGTGAATTATATATTCAAAAGACTAAATCAAAAAAAATAGGAGGAAACAAATGAAAAAATTATTATTGCTTTTAGTCGCTTTTGTAACAGTATTTTCCGTAATGGGTTGTACCGAAACCGTTACAACTACTACAGTCCCACAATTAGACACTTCCTTAGTTATCTTTCAAAATAAGGTTGAAATCAACGCAACGTTAACTGCTTATGCCGAAGCTTGGGGATTAGCAAATAACATTGATGTTGAAGTCGTTACTTGTGGAGGGGACTCCTGTACTTATGCAACTCAAATTCTTGCTGAATTCCAAAAAGCCGTTCAACCTGACATCTTCGTAATTGAAGGTATGGGTGGTTACGATCTATATGCTGATAAGATTTATCCATTAGATGGAGAAACTTGGCTAACAGATACGGATTTAGAATTTGTAGTTGACGGAGTTACTTATGGATTCCCAGTTGCAGTTGAAGGTTGGGGAATGGCTTACAATTTAGAAATTCTTACAGCTGCTGGTGTTGATCCTGCTGACTTAACAAATTTAGCCGCTTATGAAACTGCTTTTGCTGCTATCCAAGCTTATTATGATACAGAAAATATGGATGATTATGCAGTTTTATCAATGGCAGCCGGCGGTACAGGTATGACTTGGGTTACTGGATTACATAATTTCAATGGCTACTTATCATCAGGATTAGCATATGATGACTCTTCCATTATCGATGACCTAAACGCTGGTATTGCAAACGATGCAAGACTTGCTGCTTTAGCAGATTGGGTTGAATTATTATTTGAATATGCTGACGAGACTGTATTAGCTAGTGGAACTTATGACACCCAAATTCAATTATTTGACAGTGGACATGCTGCTTTTATCCACCAAGGTAACTGGATTGATCCAAACTTAGACGAAGCTGATTTTACAATGGGATATGCTCCTCATGCTGCATTTACTGGCGAAAATACTTCTATCTTTGTAAGTGCACCTTCTTATTATGTTGTGAATAGTGCATCTGCAAACATTGCAACTGCAAAAGCATTCTTACAAGATTTAGCTTCTACAACTGCTGGACACGAGTATATGGTAAATGACGCTAAAATGGTTCCTGCGTTCAAATCTGTTACTCTAACTCCTTCTACTCCATTATCAGCTGCAGTAGCTGAATGGATGGCATCAGGTGATGTTTATGCTTGGTGGCAAAATGATATGCCTAGTGGATTTGGAATGGAAACAATAGGACCTATCTACACACTTTATGCAAATGGTACTCTTACTAAAGCTCAATTTATTGCTCAAATCAAGGGTGCAATAGAAGGTTTAGCTGAATAAAATTTCCATAATTTACTTATCATTCAATTTTTACATAAAAAGAGAAGTGTGCTTTTACACTTCTCTTTTTTTGTATGTAATTTAGTGTTTAATTAATTCAACTATCTGCTTTACCGCAAGTTTCCCCTCTGGGATGGGAAGAAGCGGAAAATCATGACACATTCCAATATATTCATAGTAATTAATTGATAACCCTTCTTTGATTGCCTTTTCTTTTAATAATACGCAATCAGGCCATAGTATATCGAAAGTTCCAATAAAAAGACTAATGGGAGGAAGATTTTTTAAATCACCGTTTATAGGGCTTAACAAATAATGATTTGGATTTGTATTTTTTGACCATTGTTTTGCAATTTCTCGTCCGCCAATCACTCCAAGCATCTTATCACTTGGTTCTACATCTTTAATTTTAGGATTTTCAAGCATCAAATCAAGGTATGGTGAAATTAAGATAATTTGACTTGGTTGTTTAAGTTTTTTTGTTTTTAATAACATTGAAAAGGCTAAAGCAAAGCCTCCACCTGCAGAATCTCCCATTAAAATTAAATTGGAAGGGTTTTGCAATTTATACATTTTTTGATACACTTTTAATACTTGATCAAACGATTCTTGAAAGGAATAGGTTGGTGTTTTTGGATAAATGGGCACCAATATGTTTGCATCAGTTTCTTTATGGATTTTATGTAAAAAATCCCAGTGTTGTGGAGAAGGATTTTCAATATAGGTTCCACCATGTAAATAAAAAATATGTTTATTGCCTTTACCACTAATAATAAAACAAGGTAATCCTTCAATTTTTAGTTCTTTTGTAAATAATTTATACTTTAAAGGAATTTTATATGGTTTTTGGTTCTCAATACGCTTTTTTTCAATGTATTTTTGTGCAAGTTCTTTGCTTGAATACATTTTTTTAGAACCGCGAAGTGTAATAATTAAAGAAACTATTTTACTTGCAAAACTAACTTTTGGCACAACTTTCATCCTTTCCTTTATATATTTTTACCAAGAAAGAGGTTTGTTTTTTAATTGTTGATTGTATAAATCAATAAAAGATTGTTTTAGTTTATATGGAAACTCAAAAGCCTCTGCTTCTAGGTTTGCACTTAGTTGTTCTAGGTTTTTAATTCCTGGAATAACAGCTGTAACAGCATCAAAACTCCAAATGAAACCTAATGCATATTTTGTTAAATCAGTATCATTTGTCATTCTTTTCATTTTTTCTACTAAGTCTGCTCTTCGTTTGATGGATTCTTGATTCCATCTTGAGCGAACTCCAGTAAACGTAGAATGTTGATTGTATTTTCCTGTTAACCATCCTGAATCAAGAGGAACTTTTGCAATTAAAGCAATCTTCTTAGATTTTACAAAAGTAAAAATAGGCGCTGGCGCTTGAAAAAACACATTAAATAAAAGTTCGATTACTTGACAATCAGTTTTTTCAATTGTAGTTTTCAGTTCTTGATATGTATCTATACTTACTCCATATGCTTTAATAAGCCCTAATTCTTTTAATCTTTTTAGTTCAGTAAAATGACCCGTTTTACCCGATAAAATATCTGGCTCCGGATTATGTAAAATAAGACTATCAATGTAAGTCGTATCTAATCTTTTTAAACTGTCTCTTAAAGATGGTTCAATTGCTTCAACAGAAAAATCAGATGTTCCATCAACTTTGTGGCCAAATTTCGTATTAATTACGACTTTTTCTCTTTGTCCCTTGATTCCTTTTCCAATAATGATTTCACTCAGTCCTGCAGCATATCCTGGAGAAGTATCAAAAAAGGTTATGCCTTTATTAATGGCATCTTTTACTAACTTAACCCCTTCTTCCTCGGTCATTTCTCCCCAAAAAGATTCATTCCCTAATTGCCACGCGCCAAAACCTAATCGACTAATGGTTAACCCTGTTTTTCCATAAGGTTTATAGTTCATATAATTTACACGTTTTTTGCATATTACAAACTTCCATTTTATAATTTATATCTTTATTCATAATTAAAATACCTCCGTAATGAAGAACCATTCTATTATATCACATATTCATCTTGAATTCACAATTTCACATGATTATACTAAGAATAATGTAATTAGCCTTTTTATTTAAAAATATAAAAATGCCAAGGATTTAGTAACCACTTGACATTTAATATGATTTTATATTATGTTAGAAAAAAGGTGAACTTCTACGACAAAATATTATGCAAATATAAGATCATCTAATTTTGTCTTCATATGCTTTTTTGCTTTTAAGAATTGAACAAATCGATAAATGATAATTCCATAAAAAGCATAGCTTATTATAAAGTAAGTTATTATAATCCACATTAATTTATCCGATTTTGATAGTTCTTTTATTTTAATAATATCAATTGCAATAACAACCTGATAGATAAGTCCAAAAAAACCATAAACAAACAAAGGAACAATCCACATCATCATCGATTCCAAATAATCAAGATTTGAAAATTGAACGCCTTTTTTCATTAAAATGAAAATGGTAAGAAGAAAAGCTACGGCAAATACCATTGGCATCAAAAGAATTGTGTCTCTTATCCATAATTTTTTCTTTTGCAAATACAAAACTTTTAGATTTAGATAAATATTGGAATGGATATCTTCTTTGGTTTCGTTTTGTTTTGTCTCTGAAAGAAAAGGAATGAATAATTCTCCTTTTAGTATTTCATCTACAGAAACTTCTAAAATCTCTGATAACTTTAACAAAAGAAGTGTATCTGGCAACCCTCGCCCATTTTCCCATTTGGAAACTGCTTTATTTGAAACTCCTACTAAGTCTCCAAGTTGTGCTTGACTATATCCTTTTCTCTTCCTTATTTCACATATAAAATTTCCGATTTTATAATATTCATCCATTGATATATCTCCTTGTTTTTAGTACATTATATCACAAATGAAACTGCTTTTTTTAACTCAAATGTCTACGTATAGTAGAACCTGTAAAATCACATTATTATTTGTTGTACCACGTTGGAATTTCTAACTTAAAATAGTCATACCACATCATAATATCTTCTAAAGCTTTATAAGCGACTTTAATTTCTTCTTCTCCAAATTTTTTAGCCCAGACAATATGACCTAGTAAAGATTCAGCCACATAAAATTTTAATAATGGAAAAAAATCATCGGGAACGTTATCATCAAAATAACCATCTATCATTCCAGTCATAAAATAAGTGCTTGTATAGACATTCCAAACAAAACATTTGAATTCTTCATAAGGATCTCCTGAATCAATTTTATCAAAATCAATGATTCCTATTTTTCCGTCATGAATAATCATGTTTCCAACATGATAATCTCCATGTTGAAATACTTGTTTTCTATTTTTATATAGAGCCCGATTGCTATTCACATAATGAATTATCAAGTCTTTATAAGGTAAATCAATGTTAAACAACACTAAATCATTCATCTTCTTTTCAAGTTTTCTGTCCATTCTCTCTTCCCAATCAGTTGCACTTTTAAAAGAAGGAATGGAGTGAATTACTTGTAAAGTGCTTCCCGCTTCTCGTCCGAGATTGTATTGTTGACTCTGAGACAACGTAGGGATGATTATTTGAGCATCTTCTCCCTCTAGGTAAGATAATATAGTATATACTCTTCCATCTTTTAAATGGCCAAATTCGATGGGTTGGGAACAAGAAATGTTTTTCGTTTTTAAAACTTGAAGCATTTCAAATTGATATTTCTTTTTTTGATATAAAGCCGCATCTGAAATTCTTAAAAGCAAATGTTCGTTATTATTTGTGGTAATAAGGTATTTTTCATCATTTGACCAACCTTTTTCAATTTTAGTATAATGATATTTTTTAGTTAACTCTTCAAACATTTGCTTCACATCCTTATGTTTGGTTATATTATGTAAGTGAAATTCGCTTTTCTTACCAGATAAATACTATTCCGATTTAAACTCCCAACTCAAATCAAATTGATTGTCAAAATCTGTTTTAACTTGAATTAAAATATTACAGCCCAGTTCTACATAAATACGAACAATATCTTCGTTAAAAAACAGTCCGTTGTTAATCCACAAGCCACTATCAGTCTCAACCGATAAATCAATATACCCGGAGGATGTAGCGCTTTCTAAAATCAAATATCTTTTTTCTTGTGAAGCGTCTAACTCATCACTCAATTCATTTATTAAAGTACTTGGATTTTCTACTACAATTATTCCTGTAGCAAGTGACCTCAACCAATTAATATTCAAATTTACTTCATAATTTTTTGGTGGAAAATAAAGGTAATATATGCCTGCCTCTTCAATATTAAAATGACCATTACAATCATTGATTTTATTTAAATTTGTATCATATACATCTAACAGATCAAGATTTGAATTGTTATAATTAAATATCGGCAAGTAATAATAACCTTCGTCAAAATAATAACTAATATAATTATTTAGCCCATTTGGAAAAATAAAATCAAAATTGTTAGCATAATTATGAATAAAATAACTAGTTCCTGCTTCGCTTGAAGTTGCAAGGAAGTATTCGGTTCTATCAATACTTTGTCGTTGAAAAGAATCCACATAATTGATTTCAGTAGTTATTTCATAGGACTGTAAGCTACTACTAGAAGATGTATTAATTTGATATTTGTCCGTTTTTAGCTTTATAACAATTTGATTATCAAAAAATTCATAATCAATGATAACTAAATCGCTTGATTTAATCGCACTTGAGCTTGTTAATCCTAACGTGTTTGTCGCATAATCAGAATCATATTTAAACAAATCTTTTAATGGAAGGGTTGCTTCATAATGCGTTTCACTTAATTTTTCATAATCTGCATAGGTTTGCAAATAAATATAATTATCATATTCCGATATTAATTCTGATATATAATCTGTTAAGGGTTGATTATCTAGGTCATCTTCTGTAATCAAAGTTTCATTTAAACGATAAAATGATTTTTCGAATTTATAGATAAATTCATCTTCAATAAAAACTAATAATTCCTTTATTCTTGTAGAACCAGAATATTCTGTATTATAAAAATATTGATTCACCAGATCGTATTCCACAACACTACTATAGGATTTTTGATAATTCAACTCTTCATCTTCATAATCCGTTGTTATAATCATATTTGTATTAATTTGTTTTATACAATCAGTTTCTGAGGGATAACTATTCATTAAATGAAGAAGTTCTTCTCGGTAAAGTGTTGACTTTGAAGACTGACACCCTATTAATGTTGAAATAAGTATCAAAAGAGCTACAATCGAGATTTTTTTTACATAAATCAATTTTATTCCTCCTCTAAGCTTTTTTATAGTTTGTCACTTCGATAATTTTTTTTTGATTATCCTGAACGATTGAATCTAAAAAGTCAACTATTACGCGATAATTTCGTTTCAATGCTCTATATAATTGTGACCCAATTCTATTCACATGTTGTAAATTAATATCTACCGTTGCTAATATCGTAATGGCGATGTGTCTTCTCTTATCAAACAAAGCATAAGAACGAAAACGTCCTTGCCCTCCAATGTGCCAATAAAACTTACCATTTAAAAATGAATTCCAAGAAAATCCTGAGAAAATATTTTTTTGAAACGTTTTAGAATATTTTTCGTGAGACATATTTAAATATTCGTTTTTCTCGTCATATTGATATTTTAAGAAAACCAACATATCTTTTACGGAGGAATACATTCCTCCAGAAGCCAAAAACGGATTATCATCTTCCCAGATCCATGAGTAGCCACAATTTTTCGATTCTGTTAGATTAAAATAATTAGTTTCTTTCAATCCAATATCATTGGTTATGTATTCTTTAATAACTTCAATATACGGTCTGTTTTCGATTTTTTCAATAATCAAAGCCAATATGGCATAATTAAAATCAGAATAACAGTATTTTTTAATTCTCTTTGGTTTCTTTGTCTTAAGATAAGAATATACCCAGTCTCTTTTTATCCCCTCGTAGATATTTTTTTTATTAAAACCATTAAAAACCATAACTTTTATTGTTGGTATTCTAGGAATAAAAAATGAGTATCCCGAAGAGTGGGTTAAAAGTTCTAAAATGGTAGGATAGTAAATATTTTTATTCAGCTCTAGATAAGAATCAAGATGATCAGATAGCGATATTTTATTTTGAAATAGGAGTTTAGCTAAGTAGGAACCAATAAAAGTTTTACTAATTGACCCTAATCCAAATTTAATATTTTTTCTATCCTCAGTTTCGCCAAAATTATAGTAGTGTTCTTGATTATCGATACTAAATCCAATGGATACAAATGAATGTTTACTCTTTTTGAAATGTTTATAAATTAATTCGGAAAATTCAGTAATGTTTTTCGTCATTTTATTTCCTTTCTTTTCAAATTAATATTTATTTTTGTATTTGATAGAAATGAATTCATAATATTTTACTAACATTTATAACGTAATTATATCAAAATTTAAACTCAAATAGTTTTATCTAAGAGAAAAAGTTTAAATTTTTTCTTCCTGTGGTAATACAATAGGCATTTTCAACAAAAAAAATGCATTTTCTCTTCATTTAATCAAATCAAAAGTTTATGCACTTTAACATTTATCATTTTTACTATCTGTGTATGACTACTTATTTTGATACATTTACGCCACCCTACTTTATTCTGCATTTATTATCTGGGACTACTGTTCAAAAAACATACCAATCCAGCAAGGTTGATATAATATATGACCCATACTTAAAAAGCTTTTTCATAATTTTATTCCCTCAAACAGTTAGAAACTATCACAGTAAATTCTGGTGTTGTCACTCTATTTGCAGCGTCTATAATACCCGCTTTTTCATAGCGGTGCATGAGGCGGAGTGTTGTTCTTAATTGAATCCTTTAATTTTCTTACACAAGAGTTTAATTCTAACGGATTTATATAGTTCGCTAATTTTATTTTACTACTTGTCTGCTTTAATGCGCTAACAAAATCCAATTGTAACTTTTTTAGACACTTAACAATTTCTTCCTCTTTCTCAAATTCTAACAGTGGAATTGGAGATAACATTAATCCAGCAAACAGAGATTCTTTTACTTCTAGAATCTCATCACGTGTGTGTTCATCACTACAAAATCCAATTATATCTACAACATATTTGTCTAAGAAGTTCCCTGAGTGACAATATGCATCTAGTTCCGCGCTTTTTATATTTGAATTGTAACTAACATAACCAATAAGAACCTCTTCATCAAGGAGTCTCAATAACTCTTCTTCTGAGTAAACAAAAAAATCAGCAACTTTATCTTTTTCGTAATGCGGATTAAAAAACCTATACAAATTGGTGTCTGCTGGACAATAGACCATTGCATGTTTACCAGTGTTCAAATTAATACCAATCATTAATTT
>JAHIRM010000027.1 GCA_018818595.1 Bacillota bacterium | reverse complement strand
TGAAACAAATAGCCGTTCTTTGACATACACTTATTGGCTCTATTGGGCTATGCATAAACCATTCAAAAAGTCAAGTACAAAATAAAATATTTATTTTTGCCCCGAGGGACCATTAAGGACTGTCGGTTACTATGAAAGTCATCACTTGGGACTGTCGATTACTATGAAATGGATACCCTTTTCTTACCAAATATGTTTCCACACACAAGGTTGCCCTGACCCTTTAGATAGGACTGTCGGTTATTATGAAACCCTTCACTTACAACTGTCGATTTCGTTGCTGGATATAGCCTTTATTGACATAGAAGCATAGTATTAAATAAGTCTTGTCTAAAGATAATAACAATATTTTATCAATTTATCTTTTTCGTATTAGGGAAAAACGTATTTTTATTCATTATTACTACATTCGATATCTTGTTTAACTCTCTTTAAGTAGTGCTTCAATATTCTTTCTAACGATACTCATATCTTGATTGTTATTGAACAAATACTTTGCTATAACTTCCATTATTTCAAAATCATTCTCATTATCTATGTCTAACACAGCTGTATCAATCATCTTTATTATATCGCAGTTCCCTTCGAAAATTTCTTTACCACTCTTAAGAAAATCAGGAGAATATGCATATAATGACGCATTCATATCAAATATTTCTGGTGCTTCTTGTCTTGCATTAAAATTTGATCTAATAACACGCACGTATCCCTTGTCAGATTTCATCACCATATTGAAATACGGATTTCTTCGAGAGTCAGTTACAGAGAACACAACATCTGCGTCTGATTTTAGCTTTTTCTCAATCAAAGTTTGGAGGTCGTTCAATGTTCTTAATGGTGAAGTAATATCTAGATCCACGACCATTTCATAATCTTTTTTCAATCGTTGTTTGATAACATAATAACTATTTTGGATTACCTGGATTTTTGGAATATTATCACCACTCAATCTTGACTCTCTTTTCACTATATGTATTGGCATATCTAAATTATTGATGAATAAATTAATTAAATCATCACTATCAGTATTTAAAACTATATCACATTCATGATTTCTATTGGCTTTGATGAATAAATCAATTACGGATACAGTATAAAACGGAAGAAAGAAGCCTAAAAAAATTTTAATATTTTTATTCTTCACCCCCTTTGAACCTGCTCTACCGCAAATTGTAAATAATATTTTCATTATTTTTTCCTTTCATTATAATTTTCTAAAAGTTTCTAAAGCATTTTGGATATGATTCTTGCTAAGTTGTGTTTACTAGTGTTTTTTTTACTTAATCATTTACTCCAAATATATCCTGAAAATATTTTCTTTTTCTATTTAAATATCTAACACAATCTTCTAATAAGTGTCAAATTTTTAGTCAGCAACGATACTTTTAAAAAAATCTAAAAATGTTCTATCTTGATTGTATCTAAATACCTTACATCCCGCAGCCCTTCCGGCTTGAATATCACTTTCACTGTCACCAATTATGTAACTGTGGCTTAAATCAATGTTATATTTTTCAGCTGCTTGCAACAGCATACCAGGTTTTGGCTTTCTGCAATCACATATTATCTTGTATTCAATTTTTTCGCCTTCAAACCCTTTATCTGGGTGATGAGGACATATAAATATATCGTCTAAGTATGCCCCTTGTTGCCCTAAAAGAGTTTCCATCTTATCATGAATCTCATTTAGTTCTTCCCATGTAACTTCTCCTCGAGCAATCACAGGTTGATTTGTTACAACTATGACAAGGTATCCCAAACTGTTAATTTTCCTAATTAGCTCAGCCACTCCAGTGATTAATTCAAAATCATTAATATTTTTTAAAAATCCAACATACTTATTAATTGTTCCATCTCTATCAAGGAACACTGCTTTTTGTTTTGTATTTAAGTTCTTTTTCTCTAGTTTTCCTGATTTTATATCTCCCTCTACTTCATAAAACCTTTCAGGAGTACCTATATCTTTTACATATTCAGGAGAATCATAGCAAAATAAAGTCCCAGTAGGAATCATTGGTTCAAGGATGTCCCGGTCAAGATCAAGTTTTTTTAGGTATTTAAATTGCTTGAACAACTTAGGGGAAATCATATGTAAGCCAGCATTAACGCGGTTTTTATACCATTCGCGATTATCCTCTTTATGTAACCATTTATGGACACGATGATTTCTATCAGCAACAATTATTCCACTGTCATAAGGGTGGTCATTAGGATGTGTGAAAAGTGTAACTACTGCTTCAGATTTCATATGGTATTCAACAAATCGGTTAATATCTACATCGAAAATCAAATCACCATTAAGAAGCAGAAAATCTTTAGTTATTTTTTTCTTCAAAAAATATAATGAGCCTGCTGTTCCTAGTGGTTCAGTTTCTGTAATATATTCAATATGCATGTAAAACTTTGAGCCATCACCGAAGTAATCTTGGATTATATGACCTTTGTAACCAATTACAAGGATTATTTCTGTAAATCCCAGTTTCTTAAGGCATTCAATCTGCCACTCAAGAATTGGCTTGCCATGTATTGAGAGCATTGGTTTAGGATTATTCGAACTAATACCTGCAATTCTGGTACCCTTCCCGCCTGCCATTATAACTACCTTCACGTTATTATTCTCCATAAAATTCATTCTCAAGAGCAAGACAAATACTGTGGTAGATTGGTAAATGTAACTCTTGTATCTTATATGTTTCGCTTTCTTGAACATTAAGTAAGTAATCACATTTTTCTTTCATCTTACCACCTGTCTTACCTGTCACTCCTATAACAACAAGTCCTTTTGCTCTAGCAACTTCAATAGCATAAATCACATTTCTTGAATTACCAGATGTACTTATACACAATAATATATCTCCTTTAGTACCCAGTCCTAATACTTGTTGAGCGAAGGAAAACTCTGAAGCCATATCGTTTCCAATAGCGGTTTCGAGGGCAGAAGAACCTACGAGTGCAATCGCCGGAAATGCACCCTGAAGTTTTGAATTAAGATATTCTCCATACTCACCAGTCGAATTTATTTTTGATTTCATATCTTCAGATAATGGTCTTGGTAAAACAAAACTTTTCATCAGTTCACCTACTATATGAAGTGAATCTGCTGCACTACCTCCATTGCCGCATACCAGAAGCTTCCCACCATTTTCAAAACAATTAATAAATGTTTCAACAGTAGTGGTCAGTGTATTTTTGTTTTCCAGTAATATAGGATACCGATTACATAAATTATTAATGATATTTATAGTTGATTTCTTCATAGTTTACCTCTTCCTATATACTTTCAGGGACATAATGAATTACTCTAGTACCGCCATTCTCAAAATTGAATGGTACAAAAAGCAAATCACTCAAAGCAGCCTTAACTGCTTTTTGCTTTTCTGGTTCAACATAGAATATAAAGAACCCACCACCACCAGCTCCGAGTAGTTTTCCACCTGATGCTCCTGCATTAATTGCTTTTTGATATATTTCGTCTAATTTATGAGTTGAAACATTTGATCCGGTCTGTTTCTTAAGTTCCCAACCAAGATGCAGTAGTTTGCCAAATTCATCAAGACCAATAGTATTATCGGTTAATATTTTTTCTGCTTTATCGACCAGTTTTAACATTTCTAATAAGTATAATTTCTTATTTTCAGAAGTAACATTACTTGTTTTATGAATCTCTGAGGAAATTCGAGTAAAACCCGTAAAAAACAACAAAAGGTTATTATTAAGTTGGTTCTTGCGTTCAGGTGAAATTATTATTGGGTGGACTTCGAAATCATTATCATAAAAGTTAATCCTATTGAATCCACCAAACGAAGCTGCAATTTGGTCTTGCCAACCTCCAGCTTCATTACAGAGTTCACGTTCAAGATATATAGCTTCCTTAGCAAGTTTCTTTTTGTCTGCATATATACCTTTCAAAGAATAAAAGCCACTTAACATACCTACTGAGAATGAACTACTTGTGCCCAAGCCTGAACGTGCAGGAAGATCTGCCTCGTATGTGAGTCTTATTTCATTTATGTCCAACATCTGCATAGCATTCCTTATTGCTGGATGTTGTATATCTGCCACTTCCTTTACTCTTTCCATTTTCGAATAGGCTAATTCAGTAGAATATTCAAAAAATGGAGGTAAATGTCTTACGATAATATGGCAATATTTATCAAATGTTGTAGATATAACTGCTCCTCCATGCTCATTAAAGAATTCCGGCATATCCGTGCCACCGCCGAAAAATGACATTCTAAATGGTGTTTGTGTTATTATCATCTTTTTTTAACCTCCTTGTAAAATCTATATTTTTTAAAAATACTAATCCAATTATTACAAAAGTAATTTTTTCACTATATACAGTTTCCCCTAGTCCACAAATCAACAATACTGTAAAAACAACCCATAATATATATGTATTCGAACTATATTTAGCATTTTTCTTTAATACCAACCATGAACTAAATATCAAAAACATCATTGAAGAAAAACCAAATATGCCTAATTCTGCTAATGAACTAATTAAAAAATTATGAGCTGCTGGATAATATATGATATTATAACCTAATTTAGTAATAGCGATTTCTTGACCACCAATTCCTACACCAAATAGAAAGTATTTTGGTATAATCTCTTTAAATATAATTGGATAAGTTGTGAACCTGTTCGAACCAGAGGAACTGATAATTTCAGTTAAGGAAAATCTTCCTAGACTTTGTGATATGAAATTATCTGTAAGGAATACCGCTATTAAACCAGCAAAAAGAATTATGCTCAAACTTATTTTTAGAATTCGATTTTGTTTATATTTATTTGTCATAAAAACAATAAATATTCCAATTAAAATGGCAAAAAGCGAAGTTCTACTTCCGGCTAGATATATTGCTATTGCAGAAATGATTGTTGCTAGGAAGTATACAACTTTAGTCCATGCTCTATCAACTGTCATTGCATAAGATACAAAAAATGCGGCAAAAAGTGCAAACGCAATTGACTGCCTGTTAATATCAACACCTTGAAAAATCGAACGTCTTCCATTATATATATTATATATATATGGTTGAAACAATAATCCAAAAAATAATACAAAGACGTGAACAAGTCCAAATATTAAAACAATCTTGATTATGTCCTTCATTTTATTTTCACTGAAATAATAGCCTTGAAGAGCAATTAAAATCAATAAATTTAGTGCCCAAGCAAACAATGGTGCAATGTCGATGTAGAAAATGGTAGATAGAGATGAGGCCGTTAAAATAAACACGACAAACAAAGTTTTCATATCTAACCTAAACTTCCGATCAATTAATATAGACAAAATTATTATAACAGTGACAATCCTTGAATATGTCAGTGTGTTCCCCAGTATTGAGATAGTCTCCATATCAATTATTGCAGTAGATATAAGTATTCCAGTTAAAACAGATTTATCTGCCAAAATTACTATAATTAAGAGAAAACCTAAAGAAACAAAAGTAACTAATGGTTCCTTAGAATAAGCTGCAAAATAAGAAAGAATTGCAAACATGATAATTGAAAAATATAATAATAGTTTATTAAAACTAAGGCCTTTATTCTTATTCAATACTTTTTCCTTCATAGTTTGTTCTCCTTTCAATCCTAAAAAAATATAAAATAAACTTTTCGCAGTTTCTGTTCAACTTTTTGTTGAATGAATTTTATATCTTACGAATCTTGATAATTAAGACAACAAAGTCACATACAAATATTCCCAAAATAAGTATTTTGTATTTTATTTATATTACGATTATCGAAGTGAATTTCATAAGATTACTTATTTTTTATTACGAAAGTAATCGAATAAATCTGATTCTTGTAGGTTGCTTATGGTACTTATTTTCAATTCTTCGATATATTGTTTCCCAATCTTGTTTAATGTAAATTTATTTATATTGGACCGTATTGCTTTTGGATCCCAGTCTTTTTCTAATGCATATTGTATACTTTTTGATAACGCTTCATCAGTCCGTTCCTCAACTTTAATCATTGCCTCTTCACTGTAAACATCTGGAATAGCATCTAGATCAGCAAAAGCAACCACTGGAATGCCAAAAGCATATCCCTCCAACATCGACATCCCAAACCCTTCTAAAAGACTAGCCACAACTACAATTTTAGATTTATTGTAATAAGATAGCAATTCCGACTTCGAAATAAAATCCGTAAAAATTACTCCTGATACTTTCTTGTCATCTACATATTTTTTTGCTTCGGAGCCCTCAACTCCTCCACCAACAAACACTAATGAGTATTGTTTTTTTAAGTACTCTGGTAGTAATTCATATGCCCTAACTGACTGAATTTGATTTTTTCTTTCTCCGATCCGACCAGTAGAAATAATGTATTTTTTCTCTACATGATCAATTGGAGTAAATTCTTCAGGAACAAGACTAATTGGATTGACAATAATACTAATGTTATTTAAAGGTCGACCAATAAATGACTCTAGCCATAATTTACTTCCTGTTGAAATCATTGACATTCTTACATCATTCTCACATAATAATCTTAACATTTCACAAGTTTCTCTATCCAAAGTTCTATATATGTTACCTTCCCTTATTTCATATTGATCAGTACCGTGTTGAGTAACAAGAAACTTTGTTTTCGTTCTAACACATGCCATGATGAAAGGAATGGTATATAATCCAACGGAATGTATATTTACTGCATCGGGTGAAACTTGCTTTATGGAACGTTCAAAATAAGCTCCATTAGCAAAATAAAGCAAAATACGTAATGCTGTCTTAACATTTACTTTCATTTTTTTGATTAAAGTAATTGCTGCTCTAATATATGTAATATTTAAAGATTTGATTATATCAAATATTGTTTTCTTTTTCATCCAACAATTTAAGCCAAGTTTTGTTTCTTTACCATACTGCGATTGAGTAATTATAAAAACAGAATGTCCTAATTCACCGTACTTTTCTGCAATTTTCAGCGGTCCAAAAGCTAATCCAGAGGTATTTACTGTACCTCTTTTTACCTTTTTAGAGTATATATATGGTGTTCCAAATATAATTTTCACTTTTACCCGACTCCTTTTTAGTTTAAAACAGAATACTAACAAGATTTGAATATTAAAAATATGAACAATATGTTAATGACTTCAATCTATCGCAATTTTCACAGTTTCATAAGCATCATCAATTGTATTTTCATTTATTGCAAAACCTTCAACTATATTAAAAAAGTTTTCTATTTCTCTTAACTGGTAGGAATTTCTATCATCATCAAACTCTATTACTTTACCTTTGCTCAAGTATTTAATTGTGTTGTTAAGAAAATCTACTTCTATAGTGTCGTTACATGTAAATAATTGTAACTGTCTAATATCTTTCTCACCAAAATAATCCAAATGCAATTCAACCAATTTATCTCTATATCTTGCAATGTAGATTGAGATATCTTCGCTACTTATATCAAGACTAGAGAATTTCCCTCGAAAATTATAAATATGCTCCGGTTTTCCAAATAAATATTTTATGTAATCCCATTCATGAATTAAATCTAGAGAAACCCCACCACCCATTATTTGATTTGCACTATATGACAGGCGATAATCGGTATTGGGTCTCCAATTTGGCAAATAACTTGATGAAATCACTCGAGCAGAATAGACTTCACTTAAATCAATATTTTTTTTTACATACTGTAATACTCGTGTATATCTGAGTGGACATGCAATATAGTATGTTCCTCCTTCATATAAATCTAAATCTGAAATATCATATTCGGTTTTTTCAAATATAGGTTTTTCTATAAACATATTTTTTGTATGCTTAGCATACTTTTTTATTGACGAAAAATGCAAAAATGTAGGATTTGTAATAAAAATTACATCATAATCATTATCAATATTATCCTTTTCAGAATAAATATTTGAAATATAATTTTGTAAATCAGAATCTACATTACTGTTTTTATTTCTTCTAATAACATCAATACTAAAGGCTATCTTTTTAGTATTTAACACTTCAAATATATTTAATATATGTCTTCTTCCAATGGAACCTAATCCAACAATAGCTATCTTATATTTTTTCATGAAAGCCCCTCTATTTTATCAATTAATTGTAATATTAATTTATCTTTCTCAAAGTCATATCTTGGTATAGTTTTTTGTCTGACTTGTGTAAAGAAATCCACAATTTCATCTAAGTAGGCATTTTCAACTACGAAATCTGAATACCCATCCAATTTATCCACATCTTTGTATAAACTGATAGTTGATTGAGTTTTATTCACAGGATCATATTGAGCTAGTCCTTCTGGAGTTCCATTCCATGTGAGATAAATATCCTCACTAAAAACCTCCAGATTTCTAACAGGTTTTCTAGATACAACATCAACAGTAATCGTTCCTTTATGCCCAGTTTCATGTTCAATGATTAATAAATAATTATCATCATAATCAATCTTCAAAGTGGATATCTTATTTTTCACAACATAAAAATTAGTTATTTCCCCAAAAGTGTCTATTATCCAAGGCAACTCAATTGCAAATATTTCTCTGCATGCATTCGATCTTTTATCACTAACAAAATATTCCATATAGTTTTCCCAAGGATGCCAATCAGGTAAATACTGCCCAACATGATATGTATAATTAAATCTTTTCTTATGTTCTCCAACTATTTCTTTTAGTTTCATTATCTCGGCTCGATAAAGCATAGTCGAAGATAAAAAAAGCGTTTTTTCGTTATCATGTGAAATACTAATATTCTCATCATATTTATCTATTACAAGGTTCAATTCAGAAAACACATGTACTTTATTTTTTAAACAAAAACTGATTATATCTGCATGTGTTAGTGGAGATGTGCAAACAAAAGCATAGTGAACACTAATAAGTTCTAAAGCTTTTTCCATACTTGATACTGTCAAAATTTTAAAATTCTCACTGACATTTTCTCTGCGTGTTTTATTTGTATCAACACCTATTAATACTAAATTTTTGTCAAATCTTTGTAATAATCTTATTCTTCTTTTACCCATTGATCCCAGTCCAACAATCATGACATTCTCATATTTACTATTAACCATAACATACCTCCTATCAATTTAATATCCATCAATAAAATACTACGCAACTCATTGTTTACTAAGTTTTTATAATCTTGTCTTTAATAACACTAATTATTGATTTGAATAAAAACGCGATTTCATTTTTTACAAAAACAACAGTTATTACTATAATTAAAAAACAAGATACGTAATACATTAAGCCATCTAAAACATTAACTAACAAAATACTTAATACTAGTATAATACATTTAAAAATCATTTTTTCAGTATTCTTAACACTTTTCAATTTTAAATCAGCTTTTGTGTATAATAATAACCACATTAGAAAATACACAAGCACATTAGCTAAACCTATTCCAACAATTCCAAACATATAGATAAACAAAATATTTAAAATTATAGCAATTATCATTCCAGCAACTGCAGTATAAGCTAAATATTTAGTATTCTTCAAAGCAGTGTAAAAACTTGTCAAGCTCCCATGTAAAGAACCAAAGTACGTAGCAGCCAAAAGAAAAGGAACAATTTTGTAAGCTTCAAAATACTCACCATAGAAAAAAAATGATCCATAAATTTTTATAGTGCTTCCTATGAAAATTGCAGAAAGGAATAAAATTTCATCTAAATGAACATATAATTTTTCAAAAAAGCCAAATTTACCTTCGGTTTCAAATTCATCTATAGTAGACAATAACATTGCTTGATTTATTATTGCGTAGATTGCTGTCAGCACAGCTGGAATTCTAAACGCGGCTGACAAAATTCCAGTAAAGCTAGCACCTAAAATAATTATTGTAACATATCTTCCACTTGAGTTAATTAAATTAAAACTAATTTTTGAAGGGATAAGTGGTAAATTAAATTTATTTACATCATGTACTTCTGATTTTGTTAAACTTTTAATAGAGAAGTATCTATGTACTTTGCCAAAAATAGCAAGAATAAGAAAACTTACAAAATTCATGCTAATAAATGCTAGTAAATAACCAAAAACACCATAGTTCAAAATTACTATAAAAATTAGTGTACTTGATATAAAAACTAGCGTAGATATTATACCAACAACTCCAATTAGTTTTATTTTATTGACACCTCTTAAAAATTGATTCATATACATATTCAATGAAGTAAAAAGAAATATAAGAATAAGTAACCATATGTATTTTGAAAACATTTCAAATAGAAAGAAGATTGGAGAAAGTATAATAAGCAAGAAAAATCCAGCAAAAATCACTAGTATTCCATATGTAAAAACTGCATTTGTGTTATTATTTTTACTCATAGAAAATCTTAACACACCTTCAGTTACTGCCAAAGTTAATATTGGAGATATAAGTCCTAAGACCAAAATTAAGATATCTCCTTCTCCTAGTTCTGATGGAGTTAGATATCTTGTGTATACAGGTAAAAGAAAAAATATTAATATTTTAGATGAAAAGTTACTGATAGTAAAAATTATGCTGTTTGTTATAAAACGCTTTTTTTTAGTCATATTTTTTCCTTACTATTCAATTATTAATTTATTAGTTTTCAACTCAATCAATAAATCTAATGTTTCACTAATTTAGATATGCTCAAAAGCTTCATTTCTTTTTGTACAAGTACTTCAATTAAAGCTATCTAGAATTTTAATAATCTTGAATTAAGCCTATTTCCTCTTTTTAACATTAGTAATGCTTATTTGTAATGCTTATTATTTTTTTCTTTATATTCTTGAAAACTCTGCAGATGCTCATCTTTTGTAGAAACAATTATTTTAGTGTTAATCAGGTCCAATGGCCATTCGATATTGATATCTTTATCATTCCACTTGATTCCATCATCATATTCCGAATAAAACCTCTCAGAACATTTATAGCTAACTACTGCAGGTTCAATAACGAGGTAACCATGCCCAAAATATTCTGGAATGTACAATTCAGTGGAATTTTCTCCACTCAAATAAAAGCCTCTCCACTCTCCAAATGTCGGTGAACTCGGTCTCAAATCAACTATTATGTCATAGATTTTCCCCGATATACAACGAACTAATTTTGCTTGTTGTTTTACATTTTGAAAATGTATAGCCCTAATGACACCTTTTTTTGAAACCGTATAAAATACTTCAGAAAGTTTGTGACTAATACCATTCATTTCAAATATTGACTCTGAGAAATCCTTTATAAAGGATCCTCTCTCATCACTTGCAACAAATGGTTCAATAATAAATGCGCCCAAAAGGTCACTTTCTCGAAATTTAAAGTTTTGAATCATTTTTTTCTACCTCGATTAACCATTCAAAAGTTTTTCTTATTCCTTCTCTAAAAGATATTCTTGGTCTAAAGTCCGTATCCTCAAGTAGATTACTTGCATCAAAGTCTTTTAATAATAAATTTGTACCTGAATAAGGAATGTTTCCAAAATTAAAAGTGTCTCGTGGAGCAATTTCCGATTTTATTTCTAATATGAACTCTTTTAAAGGCTTAGCTTTTAAACTACCTATAACATAATTATTAAATGGTATTCCTTGCACCCCAATATGGTAAAATGCACTTGCTACATCGGTCACATAAATAAAATCGTAATTTTGGGTTGCAGAAGTGAAATCTAGACTCAAGCGATTTATGATCCTTCTCAGAGTCATATTAATAAACCTAGATGAATATTCGCCTGGTCCATACGCATTTGTAATCATACACCAAATATGATCAATTCCCAAACTAGAAGCAACCGATTTTGTGATGCTGTGAGTTGCAAGTTTTCCAGTTCCGTATATATAACCTAACCCCGGATGTGTGTTATTTTCATAAACCGCTGAAATAGTTTCTTTTTCCATTATACTACCTGCTCCAACATATTTTTTACACCCAATTTTTTTTGCTGCTTTTATACTATCAACAGACCAAATTACATTTTGCATTTGTAATTCGACATCTGTTCTGGAACTACCAGCTGACCCTTGCCATGCCAGATGGTAGAATACATCAACATCTCTATCATCAATCAATTGATCTAAATTAACTATATTAGCTAAATCACAGTACACAGTTTTATAAACATAACTTTCAATAGATTTATCCATAACCGTTTCTGTATCTTTTAACACTGCTATTACATTTACATTATGAGAGATTAATTCTTTAACAAGATAAGTACCTATAAACCCTGTTGCACCAGTTATAATTGCTTTCTTCATATTAATTCCTCATCTTTCATTTCTTTAATGAAAAAATCAGAGATTTGCATATCCATAACTTTTAGCATATTAGCATCACTACCGATTTGTTTTGTCCATTCAACTGTTTTTTCTATTGCTTTGCTAATATTCCATTTCGGCTCCCAATGTAATCTAGATCTAATCTTTGAACTATCTAGTTTTAAAAATTTTGCTTCATGAGGCCCGTTTTCACCAACATTTTTCCACATTAAATTATTTCCCCAAACATCACAAAAAATCTGCGCTAAAGCTCCCGTAGAAACGCAATCAACCTCATTCGGTCCTACGTTATAACTTCCCTGATATTCGGAATCTAAATATTGTTTTTCAGCAATCATCAAATAAGCATTAAGGGATTCTAAAACGTGCTGATATGGTCTGATAGAGTAAGGGTTCCTAATAAGTATTTCTTCCCCTCTTTGTGCAGCACGGATACAATCAGGTATTATTCTATCATCTGCATAATCACCTCCACCAATAACATTTCCAGCCCTGGCAGTTGAAATATTAACATTCATACTTGAAAAAAAAGATCGTCTATAACTATCAGTAACAAGCTCTGAACAAGATTTGCTATTTGAATAAGGGTCATATCCGTTTAATCTGTCGTTTTCTCTGTATCCCCATTCCCATTCATAGTTTTCATACACTTTATCTGTCGTGATATTAACAACAGACTTAACAGAATGACAGCTCCGTATAGCCTCAAGCAAATTCACTGTCCCCATTATATTTGTTTCAAATGTATAATGTGGATTTAGATATGATTCCCTAACAAGTGGTTGTGCTGCTAGATGAAACACTATTTCTGGACTAGCTTCTTCCATTGACACTTTTAGGAATTCTAAATCACGAATGTCTCCTACAATAGATTTAAATACAATTCCTTGTTTTATAACATCAAATAAATTGAGGTTTTTTGAAGGTTCAAGTGCAAAACCTGTAATCTCTGCTCCTGCTAAATAAAGTATTCTAGTTAACCATGAGCCTTTAAATCCAGTATGTCCAGTAATAAAAACCTTTTTGTCTTTATAAAATTCTAACATAAAATATCACCAAACCTTCCACTTAGCGTTTCCTTCCAGCCACATCTTTTCTAGCAATTCTTTGTCTCTCAATGTATCCATGCATTGCCAAAATCCATAATGTCTAAAAGCTTTCAAGTTTCCTTCTTTTGCGAGTGTTTCTAATGGTTTTCTTTCGAGAACTGTATTATCGTCTTCAATATAATCAATAATTTCAGGTTCAAGAACCATAAATCCACCATTAATCCAACCACCATCTTCGATTGATTTCTCCTTAAAACTCTCAATGGAGTGTTCATCAGAAATGTGAATAGTACCAAATCTGCTACCTGGCTGTATTGCAGTTAATGTTGCTAATTTTCCATGCTTCTTGTGAAATTCAACAAGTACGCTAATATTAACATCTGATACACCATCCCCATATGTTAGCATAAATGTTTCATCACCAATATAATCTTTAACACGCTTTACTCTGCCACCAGTCATTGTATTTAGTCCTGTATCAATAAGGGTTACCTTCCACGGTTCAGTATTGTTTGAATGAATTGTCATTTTATTCTCTGAGCTAAAATCGAATGTGAGATCAGACATATGTAAGAAATAATCGGAGAAAAACTTTTTAATAGAATACTGCTTATAACCACAACAAACAATAAAATCGTTAAAACCAAATGATGAATAGTATTTCATTATATGCCAAAGTATTGGGTTTCCACCTATCTCAATCATTGGCTTTGGCATTAAATGACTTTCCTCGGATATTCTGGTTCCAAATCCACCAGCTAATATTACAACTTTCATAAATTGTTTTGTACTACATCAAATATGATGCAATACGCCTCCTTTTCATTTTTTTCTATCTATGAGTTTTTAATTTGTTCTTCCATTTTTGGGCAATAATGTACCTATACCAGTGTGCAGTCTTGTACATATGTAATTTGAGTAAAATATATGTAGTTTTGTCATATAATGCGAACAAAATATTTTTAGCTCTAGGTATTTTCCTCAATTTATCATTGGCCCAAGGCGTTTCTAGGCGATATTTCTGATAAATATTATTATAATATGATGCGTTACCTCTATACCATGGTCTTTCAAACGGATGTCCAATAAAATGGAGGATTATTGGGTTTTTTCTTGCATCCTCAAATTCATGTAAAGAAAATATCTCCTTCTTGCAAAAATTTTTTCTAATTGTACTATAATTTACAGCATGTACGGATGAGTAATAATTATACTTTAAGTGCAACCTATATATGTCTTGATTGATAGTGTAATTTAAGATTGATTGGTCAGCAATCAGAAAATCCTTATTATATTTTGATACCATATCTTCTATATACTTGTCAATATTTCTGTCTCTCCAAAGTTTTAAATTAATTAATACTATTCCCATGTTAAAATATGGAGAACTACTGGAAACAATATCTGAGGATTCGTTGGTACTAAATTGAGAATATACAGCGATTTCAGGAACCGCGCCAATAAGATGTTTCTCAATGTTAGTATCCCATAATTCTTTTATTGACCCAATAACAAGTGTATCAGAGTCAATCAATAACACTTTATCAAGATGACTGAACCATGCGTTCAACATGACGCGGGCATATGTATTATATGATCCACGCAAATATTTAAACTTTAATTTAGTAGTGTATTGATTGAATTCGTCTTGTGCATCAACAAATATGATTCTTCTACTAAATAAATTCCCAATTTGAAGTATTTTACTTTTACTATTGAAGCTCAATTTCGTCTCCAAGATATATATATCCATTTCATCAATCTCATTATTGTTTTTTAACAATGAGAAAATTGATATCCCTGTACATTCTGAATATAATTCACTTGTAGAGTAGACAATATTTATTGGCATATTACGCCCTCCTTAATATACTATGATGTAAATAAATCATCAAATTCTGCGAATTTAAAGGAACGAACATTACTATTTAAATTCAAATTATATATTTCAACTTTTCTCTTTTCAGCATGTTTTCTCATATAGTAATTTTGATATTGCGCTACTGAATATTGCCAATATCGCCCACATACCTCGTCTTTAGATATAGAGTTTTCCAAGTTATTTTTTATCTTTTGCTCCAGAGAATTTTCTTTATAAAAATGCGATAATTTACCTGGTTCAAAATCATATCCAAGAATATATATATTTTTAAAACCTAAATAGATTGCCAAGTTCATGGCATATAATGAAACACTTATAAAATTGGAACTAAGTTTGCTAAGGTTATTAGAAATATAACCGTTATTTGGCATATGCTTTGAATATGTAAGATATACATTTTCTTGTAATTCAAAGTTTTTCATATATCCAATATTAAAGAAACATTTGCATTGACTATTTAAATTTATAATGTTTTTAACATGAAGCTCTTGCTCTGGGTTTCTTTTAATATTGAAGAAACTTGAATCCACAGCGCAATAATAATTTGGGTTGATTTTATTATAATATTCTGTTTGATAGAAATAATTTGTACATATAGTGTACTCTTGAGATAATTTTGACAAGTCATAGTTATTAATAGATGGCCCATTTAAGACAATAAAACATCGTTCACCTTGGTGTGAATCTTTCAATATCTTATTACGTTTTAGATATTTATGAATACTGAAATACTTAAACACATAGATAGTTCTAGAGATTAAATTATAAATTTTGTATGCCAAATTATCCCATATTTCCATCATTTTTGTCAAATTCATTTTTGCCCTCCTAATTAATTTTTATTCATCCAAACATGTAAATTGACATAATTTGTATAAGATAAAATAATCCCAACAACTTTCGTAGATACATTATCAACCATATAATCTTGAACATAATTAAAGTCGTCAGTTGATTGCTCGAATAATATAGATAGTGCTTGCAGAATTCTATCTTTTTTCATACCAACCATCATAACAGCTGCTTCCTCCATAGCTTCTGGTCTTTCATGAGTTTCTCTTATATTTAAAGCTTTAAACTTTAATATAGATGACTCTTCACTTATAGTTCCTGAATCACTTAAAACTGCTTTTGATTCCTTTTGCAACTTAATATAATCAAAGAAACCTAAAGGTTTTAATATTCTAACCATTTTATTAAACTTTATAGATTTCTGTTCAATTGCTTTCCGAGTTCTAGGGTGTGCAGATAAAATTATTGGCAACTTATAAATTTCCGCTATAGAATTTAATGTATCAACAAACTCAATAAAATTGTTTGTATCAATATTCTCTTCTCTATGAGTTGAGATTACAAAATACTTACCTTTTTCTAACTTAAGTTGTTCTAGTATATTTGATTTTTCTATATTTTCTTGATGTTTTGACAACACTTCATACATAGGGCTTCCTGTTTTAATTATACGATCTGGAGGAAATCCCTCACTAATTAGATAGCCCCTCGCTATACTACTATATGGTAAATTAATATCTGCTATATGATCAACAATTTTTCTGTTTGTTTCTTCTGGAACACGACTGTCAAAGCATCTGTTTCCAGCCTCCATGTGAAAAATTGGGATATGTTTTCTCTTAGCTGCTATAGCTGCTAAACAACTATTAGTATCTCCTAAAACCAGGAAGACATCAGGTTTTTCTGTATCTAGAATCGAATCAATTTTCAATAATATATTGCCTATTGTTTCAATAGCTGTACCTGAAGCTGCGTTAAGAAAATAATTTGGTTTCTTTACATTCAAATCTTTAAAAAATACTTCATTAAGTTCAAAATCATAATTTTGTCCAGTATGAACTAAAACATGGTCTATAGCATTAGTGCTATTTAACTTACTTATTACTGCTGATAATCTTATTATTTCTGGACGAGTACCAACTACTGTCATAACTTTAAGTTTTTTCATTCTCTATACCTCCAAATAGTTTGTATCAGGAAACTCTGGATTAAACTCTTCGCTTGCCCATATAATGGTTACTAAATCGGTATCTCCAACATTCTCAATATTATGCGTTGCCCCAGGAGGGATATCAATTATTCTCAAATTTTCACCATTTACAAAAAATTCTGCAATATACTCTTTATTCAAATCTCTAATTCGAATTAATCCTTGGCCGTAAACCACTAAGAATTTTTCATTTTTTGTGTGATGCCAATGATTACCTTTGATAATGCCAGGATGAGAAATATTAACTGATATTTGACCAAAACCATTTGACTTAAAAATTTCAGTAAAGGATCCTCTATGGTCAATATGCATGTTCAAATCTATAGCTAAATCGTTGTACGAAATATAACTTAAGTAAGTCGCGTAAAGTTTTTTTGTTAGATCATCAGGTAAACTCGGAATCAACATACGATTTCTATTTTCTCTAAAGTTGACAAGTTTATTAGCTAATTCTCCTAATGAGCATCTATACTCAGGTTTCGCATAACAATATTTTCCATGTCTAAACTCATCATCGTGCAGAGCATTTAATAACTCTCTAATAACATCGTCAATATAAACTAAATCTAACATTGTACTTCGATCATTAATAGTTATATCTAAATTATGAGAGATGTTATATGAGAAGGTAGCAACTACACTATTATAATTGGGTTTACACCATTTACCAAATACGTTAGGAAATCTATATATCATTACTTTAGAACCAGTTGTTTCCCCATATAAACTAATAAGTTCTTCAGCTTTCTTCTTGCTTTTCCCATATGGATTTTCCAGTTCGGCTTGTATGGATGAAGAGAACATAATTGGACAGAAATTTTTGTTTTCAGTCAATTTACTAATTAAAAAAGATGTAAAATCAATGTTTCCTGAAGAAAATTGTCCTTGAGTTTTCGGCCTATTTACACCTGCTAAATGAAAAACGAAATCACAGTCACGTGTATATTTTTCTAGCTCATCGATTGTAGAATCTAAATCATATAGATAAAGTGTGTTTTCATCAAATCTACTCAACTCAGAAACTAAATTCTTTCCAATAAAACCTTTTGACCCAGTAATTAGTATTTTCATATTTTCTACTCCTGATTAACAAAAGTGCTTATGATTTTCTTAATTTCTTCAATATTAAGGCGGTGAGTGTTATGCGAGTGATAGGCCTCGGTTAATGTTAAATTACTGCTTCCTTTTTCTATAAATTTATCATAGTTCAAATTTCTATTATCAGCTGGAATTTTATAAAATTCTCCTAAATCTATAGCCTTAATCATTTCCTCTTGTGTAACTAAAATTTCGTATAGTTTTTCACCATGTCGAGTACCTATAAACACTGGTTCATCTTTTGCCCCAAAGAGTTCTGAAACAGCAGTTGATAAATTACCTATTTCAGCGGATGGTGCTTTTTGAACAAATAAATCACCTTGCTCACCATATTCAAATGCATATAAAACTAGATCAACTGCGTCATCTAAAGTCATCATAAACCTAGTCATTTTAGGGTTTGTAATGGTTAATGGTTTTCTATCTTGTATTTGCTGAATAAATAAAGGAATAACAGAACCTCTTGATCCAATGACATTTCCGTACCTTGTCAAGCATAATACTGTGTCATTCTCCTGAAGTTGACGAGAACGTGCTATTACATTTTTCTCCATGAGGGCTTTACTCATTCCCATAGCATTGATTGGATATGCAGCCTTATCTGTCGATAAAAATATAGCTTTTTTCACCTTATTGTTTACGCAAGCATTTATTACATTGTTACTACCGATTATGTTTGTTTTTACTGCTTCCATTGGATAAAATTCACAACTTGGAACTTGTTTAAGGGCAGCTGCGTGAAAAACGTAATCCACACCTATAAATGCTCCAGCTATTGAATCATAATCTCGAACATCTCCAATATAAAATTTGAGTTTTTCATTGTTATATTTCTTTCTCATATCTTCTTGCTTTTTTTCGTCTCGTGAAACAATTCTAATTTCCCTAATATCTGAATCCAGAAATCTCTTTGTAACAGCATTACCGAAACTTCCAGTCCCGCCAGTAATTAGTAATATTTTATTTTTAAACATTTTTAGTCAACTCCATTTCATCGATTAAAGTTTTCATGAATTTTTCTTTACTATAGTTGTTTACATAATAATCATACGAATTTATCCCTAAATCAGAATAATTTTTATTTTTCAAAATTTCTAAGATAGCATTTGATAATTCAATAAAATTTTCTGCTTCAACTGCTATCCCTAGGTTGTTCTCGTTAATTATTCTATTTACTTCTCCGTTTATTGCTCCAATTACTGGTTTTCCAAAAGCCAAATACGATTGGAATTTTCCTGGTATAGTCTTCGAGAGATTTTTATCTTTATTTAGGCTAATTAACATCGCTGTTGCTCGCTCATAAAGTTGAGGCATTTCACTTAAATGCAACTCTCCAAGAAAATCAACATTTGAAAGATTATTTTCTGTGCAAATCTTAAGACAGTTTTCTAAATTAGATCCAGAACCAGCTATTAAAAACTTGATATCCTTATGATCTATTAACTCTTTGGCAGCGAACAGAATTGTCTCTACACTTTGCAACTTCCCTATGTTACCGGCAAACACAAAATATTTATCACCAGCAGGCAATTGATTAGGTTGGGCAGACTTGTTAAAAATATTTTCTGAATATTGAGGAAGAAAAGAAATCTTATTATCGAGTTTGAGAACTTTTTTAAAATAGTCGACAAATCCTGGTGAAGTGACAAATATTTTATCACACCTCTTGTATATGTATCTTGAAATTTTAAGCATAATCAAAAAAATTACATTTTTCTGACTAATACCACCAGCCTTTAAACTTTCTGGCCATAGATCCATAGCGTATAAGATACATTTAGTTCCTTTTTTTCGTTTATACCATAAGCCAGGTAAAGCCATTAAAATAGGTGATAATTGATTAATAAAAATTATATCAAAATTTAACTTATATAATTTTCTTAAAACTCTTCTTGAAAATATTGGAAAACTCACATAATTTAGTATTCTACTAAATACTGAATGTCCTCTAGGTATTATATTTGTTCGATAGACTGTAACATTGTTGATTTTTTGAAATGTATTCTTTTTCTCTTCGTAGCCACTGTAGACTTTCCCTTCTGGATAATTTGGCAAAGCAGTTAATACAGTAACATCATGGTCATATTTATTAGCTAAAGATTCAGCAATATCTGTAATTCTAAATCTTTCAGGGAAGTAATGCTGGCACACAATTAAAATTTTCATTTTCTAGTTAGTCTCCCTGATTATTTGAACTTCATATTTTGAATCTTCACATATTTTATCAATATTAACTTCTCGACAGTCAAGAATGCCTTGAGTAGAAGCTTTATCAAAGATAATTTTCAAGGTGAGTAAAATTAATTTAATATCAAAAATAAAGCTATAGTTATGTATATAATATAAGTCAAGCCGAAGTTTATCATTTTGTTTTGTAGCATAATTACCATATATTTGAGCCATTCCTGTAATTCCTGCTTTCACATTCAGGCGATATCTAAAATCAGGATTTTTTTTTGAAAACTCTTCAACCTCTTCAATTCTAAGCGATCTTGGTCCCACTATACTCATTTGCCCAAGAAGTACATTGAAAAACTGAGGTAGTTCATCTATTCTTGTTTTTCTCAAATACTTACCAATTTTAGTTATTCTGCTATCGTTTTCTCTAGCTTGAATGGCACCTGTCTCTTTTTCAGCATCAACAATCATTGTTCTAAATTTGAAAATTTTAAATTTTCTATCATCTTTTGTAACTCTAATTTGCTTGAAAATAACTGGCCCCTTATCATACATATAAATCATTAATGAAACCAATATTAACAAAGGAGATAATATAATCACAGCAAAAAGAGAAGTCAAAATGTCAAATGTTCTCTTAAAGATTGAACTGACAAAATTTATTCTTAGTGGTTCAATTTTTGATACTAATATATCTCCTATCATTTCAAATTGTGATTTCATTACTCCAACCTCATAAATATCAGGAACTAAAGCGATTTGAATATCTTTATGTCCAATTGTATACTTGACAATCAAGTTTTTCAGCTCATTTGAAATATCAGGTAGTAGATATACAATATCTGTCTGATCAATATAGTCTTTGATTCTATCGAAAGTGTTAGCATCTTGATTACAGCCTATAATATAAACATATTTTAGATTTCTTCCCAATGGCATAGAAGCTGTAAACTCATCGAGATATTTACTTAATTCTAATTCGTTACCAATAACCATTACGTCCATCTTTAGTATCTTTAAAACAAATCTGTGTTCAAAATACTTAAGTGGAGCAAATACTATAGCTTGAATCACGATAATAATTAGAAAAGCCAAAGGCAAGATGTCATAATTATTTATGGTATAGTTTAAAACAAGTAAAAATATCAAACTTAGTATCAAACTCAATAATAGTGAAAAATAAGCGCCAGAGAATTTATGCCCTACAATTGAACTTTCATATATTATCATCAACACAACAGCAAATGCAATATAAAATATATGACTAATTAAAATATTAATATTGGACAAGTACTGAAGAACCACCCTAAGAATGTCAGAAATATTTGCTGCATTTCCTTGAGATCCAACAATATTAAGCAAACAATATGTTAAAAATACAGTAAAAACCATCACTATAATATCCAATAACAGTTCAATTACCCTTAAAAATGTTACATTCCCACGATTTTTTCTTCCAGCACGCATGATTTTGTACCTCCTAAAAATGTTTTCCACATGAATAATGTCTTATTTTATTCCCAAAAATCAGCAATTCTATCCAACATATATTTTTCAGTTTTCTCTTTGATTGTCAAATTGGGAGAATTACCAAATACAATACAATTAGTAGGGATGTTTTGATCTTTAATAGTTGTATCAGCACCAATCAAAACATTATCGCCTATTATGCAATCACCTAACACTTTAGAGTTTGAGTACATAATAACATTGCTTCCTATTTTTGGATATTTATTATTATTTCCTCCAACTGAACAGCCTTGAAATATGAAAAAGCCATCTCCATATCTAGCCCTACCCAAAATACTTCCTAGAGGATGTTCAACACCCCAATATTCTGGTAATTCAATTTCATAAAACCAATCTACAGAATGTAATACTTTGTTTAAATAATAGACTTTAGTAGCTAGCAAATTATCTTTGGAGGTCAAAAATATAGTATTAGACAAATAATATAAAAATATTGAATACTGACCTGAATGAAAAACTGTGAAGTTCTTATCTTTATAATACTTATTTCTATTATTAGAAAAACAGGTAAGTGTTCTATTAATTGAAATCTCTATATATGGACTAACATCTACTTCATAAATAAATATATTTTTAATTTGGCTATTTACATAAAGTGCAATTTCGTTGTTATTCATAAGCTCACCTCAAGGTTTCTACATACAACAATAAAGATAAATGCTTTTTCAATTCTAAAAAACGCAAATCATCTATTGACTAATGGTAATTGCTTAATGAGTTGATATATAACATTTAATGTACTCCCATCACCATATAGTTTTCTTGTTTCATCTATAGCATTAATAAATTGATCAGATTTTATAATAGAAATTGCCTCATATATTGATTCAATCGAGCCATTTACATCAATCACATTGTTTGCTCTTATTCTATTAGCTTGTCTTTTTCCAATATTAATTGCTGGCTTTGGAATATATGAAGCCTCAATTATGCCAGAACTAGAATTACCAATTAGAAATTCCGAGTTTCGTAATAAATTAATAAAATCATCATATGATATATTTCCAAAAAAATGGACATAACTTTCAGAAATAAAACTGTTATAAATATTCATTATTTTTTTACTTCCATAGTCCGAATTTGCCCCAATGACGATACAATCCAACTTAAGTTCTCTCAATACTGCAATAATATTATTTATTTGAAATTCGATGTCTTGAACATTCATAACATCAGGATGAAATAGCAAAATACAATATCGGTCATAATTCAAACTAATACCATAAGATTCAAAAATTTCAATTGGACTTTTTTCCTGAACCAAATCAATTGAACTTATGTCAAGTGAACCAACTACAAATATATTCTTTGGACTAATATTGAAATTAGTTAATTTTTCTAAGTGATTATATATAGAAACAAAATGATAATTCGAAAACAATGAAATAGCATCTCTATATTTGTCATCTATAGATCCAGAGGAATCACCACCACCAATATGAATAATTTTCACTTGAATATGTGCTGCTGCTATTGCTGCAGCAAACATCTCAACACGATCACCAAAGAGGATTAAGATTTCTACTTTATGTTCTATAAGAAACTCCAGTAAATAATTAATTAGTGAAGAAATGGCTAATGGCATAGCTTTAATGTCATTAATGTCTATATTTTCATATAAATCATACATATAAAGATTATCATTAAAGTCTTTTTGAATCTCGTTCAAAGTAAATCCAAATTCTTTCTTTAAATGCATTCCAGTAGCGAGTATTTTCAAATCTATGTCTTTATCGGTATCTAAACGTAATAACAAAGGTCTCATTCGGCCATAATCAGCTCTTGTACCTGATATGTATAGATAGTTCATATGCTATACCAAATCTTTATAAGTTATTAATTCATCCGGCTCAATATTTCTAGAAACTTTTCTTCCAATTATATTGTCAATATACTTTGGAAGCAACCCAGTTCCAGGTCTTTTGAGAGTAATGTCATCTAATGATATAAATGATCCTTTTATGATTTTTTTTGATGCAACAATACTCTTTCTTGCCGCCAAACGTATCTCTATCTCATCATCTGTTATTGTTTTTTTATAATTGCCCATAGCCAATTCAACATTCCTAATATGTTGAACCATCTTGCTTAATTCAGTAGGTTCTAGTGATACTAAATGGTCTGGTCCTTCCATCTTCTTATCCAGGGTAAAATGTTTTTCTATAACTTTAGCTCCAAGAGCAACAGCTGCTATTGCTATTTCATCCCCTATCGTATGATCACTATAACCAACGGGATACTGAAAACTTTGTGCTAATGTGCTCATTACATTAAGATTTACATTTTCATACTTAGGAGGATAATTAGATGTACACTGCAAAAGTGTTATAGAATAATTTTGCTCTTTTTCAATAACATTGATTGCTTCCTCAATTTCACCGATTGTGCTCATTCCTGTAGACATGATAATTGGTTTATTCTTTTTTGCTATCAATCTTAATAAGGGATGATTCACAATTTCACCTGAAGCAATCTTGTACATTGAAACTCCTAATTTTTCCAACAGTTCAACGCTTTCCATATCGAATGGTGATGAAAGAAACTCAATTCCGATTTCATCAGCGTATTTTTTTAGAATCAAATGTTCTTCAAAAGTAAGTTCATACTTCTTGACCATATCAAGTTGAGATTCAATTTTCCCCGTATTTTTAATTTGATATTTAGCCATTTTTGCTAATTTCGAAATTGATTTAGTTGCGTTAAAAGTTTGAAACTTGACTGCATCAACTCCAGCATCTTTTGCAACTCTAATCATTTTTAAAGCAGTATCAACGCAACCATTATGATTAACTCCAGCCTCTGCGATAATATATACCTTTTTGTTGTTCATGTTCTAGCTCCTTCTAATTTATTAGTTTATTATTTTCCATATTAAACAAGATAATCAGTACTTGATTTTAGATTTTTTATATTACACAGATAGAAAATTCCAAGTATTAGACTAAATCACACTTTAGTAACCCTAATCAAGAATTTAGTACAAATCTGATAATACTGATAATTCTATTTTGTTGATCCTTTGTCATTTTTGTGTCACTAGGTAAACACAATCCATTAGCAAATATGGATTCTCCAACATTCGAACCAATGTAATCAAATTTATCGAAATACGGTTGTAAATGCATTGGTTTCCAAATGGGTCTAGCCTCTATATTTTCTTTTTCTAACTCTTCAATTATATTGATTGGTCTAACTTCACCTTTTAGAACAATACATGTTAGCCAACAATTAGGACTATTCCAGTCATTAATAGGCATAAACTCAATATCAGAGATATCTTTAAAATTTTCTTTGTAGTAATTGTACATGAATTGTTTTTTTTCGACGCGCTGATCTAATACCTTAAGTTGGCCTCTACCAATTCCTGCAACAACATTACTCATTCTATAATTATACCCTAATTCTGAATGTTGATAGTGCCTAGCATTATCTCTAGATTGAGTAGCCCAAAATCTTACCTTTTCGATTCTTTCTTTATTGTTCGCAACTAACATTCCTCCACCAGAGGTAGTTATAATTTTATTGCCATTAAAACTGAATATACCATAATCGCCAAAGGTACCTGTATATTTACCCTTGTAAGTAGTCCCTAATGATTCAGCAGCATCTTCAATTAATGTAACGTTGTACCTTGTGCACAAATCAATAATTTTGTCCATATCTGCTGATAATCCATATAAATGAACTACAATAACAGCTTTTGTATTAGGGTACTTAATTAAGGCTTCCTCCAAATATTTTGGACTCATATTCCATGTCTCAAAGTCACTATCAATGAAAACAGGTATAGCTTTTTCGTATATAATGGGATTAACTGTAGCAGAAAAAGTTAAAGATTGACATAAAACAATGTCCCCTTCTCCAACTCCAGTAGCTTTTAAAGCCATATGAATTGCTGCTGTACCTGTAACTAATGCAGCAGCATGATCTATACCAACTTTAGTAGCTAATTCTTTTTCAAAATTATCCACATTGGGTCCAAGTGGTGCTACCCAGTTTGTATCAAATGCTTCTTTAACATATTGTTGTTCGTAGCCCTCATCACTCATATGTGGAGAAGCTAAATAAATTTTTTCTTTCATATTTTCAACATCCTTATCTCACTCAAAAAATTGCAAAATCTTGTTTTTATCATAATTGTTTGAAATTAATTTATTCATTATTGGGCCTTTATTTGAATAGCTAGATATTAAAATGCCATCATGATCAATTTTTGATAATGTATCTAGAGAAATGATTTTGTAACTCATTAAATCATGCCCTTGTTTATTAAAATCATCGTCAACTACAGCTAAAACCTCTATAGGAATACTCTTATCAGTCACAATAGATTGCAATAAGATTTCTGCAACTTCTCCAGCCCCATAGAGTAAAATTCTTTTAAATCCTTTTTCGATAATTTGATTTAGGAATACGACAATATTTTCTTTTGCTGATTTATAGACTTTGAGTGATTCATTTAAGTAAGAAATATTAAGAACTTTCTTTCTTTCGTCACCTCTTTTTGTAACAAAATACTCAACAGTCTTTGTTGAGCGGTACTTTCTTTTGATATAACCTTTTTGCTCATAATCGTCAATGTAATTATTAATCATTGAAACTGCTACTCCTATAGTATTACTTATTTCTCTTTGTGTGATATTTTTGTTTTTTCCTATAAGATCAAGAATCATGAATTCTTTATAAAGTGGTGTAGGTTTAAAGAATGTATTCTTACTCAATTTACTCACCTTCCATTCGATTAATAGCCTTAATAATATTTAATAATTCTGATAGTGTAGTGATTCTGTAGTTTTCTTTTATTCCTTTAAAATATTCTTTATCTAGATAATACCCTTCTCGAAGTATCCTAACAGTTCTGATAGGATATATTGATCCAATGTAAAAGTCTTTGGTAGGATTATCTCCTACATAAATCATCTCATCAAAATCAATACTCATCTTCTTTACAATAACTTCAAAAGGTAGTTTATGAGGCTTCCAATATTGTTTACCTAGTTCATCAGTAATGACAATCTCGTCAATAATATCCTTTAGACAAAGTGAATCTATTTTTTGCTTCTGAGTTTCTTTATAACCATCAGTAATGATTCCCAATTTAACATTATTGGTTTTTAAATGTTCAAAAAT